>NZ_JBSVWQ010000111.1:0-19043 GCF_054071215.1 Pseudomonas sp. SDO5522_S412
TGCAAGAGCTACTGACCCTGTTGCGCTGAAACGCATTTCAAATGTGGGAGCGGGCTTGCTCGCGAAAGGGCCCTATCAGGCGCCGAGAAACCCGGCCACCTTCACCGCCGCAGCCTCCAAATGCTGCTCATGACTGAACCCCGAAGCCTTCAACGGCTTCAAATCATGATCCCCCGCCACCAGCCACATCACCTCGATGCTCGGCGACAACACATACCCCTCCACCGCCGCCCGATTGCCCAGTGCATCCCGCTCACCCTGCACAATCAACGTCGGCGTCTTCAGCCCGGCCAGGTGCTCGGTCCGTGGCTTCTCCGGCTTGCCCACCGCATAGAACGGATAACCCAGGCACACCAGCGCGTCCGTACCCAATTCATCCGCCAACAAACTGGCCATCCGCCCGCCCATGGACTTGCCGCCAACGGCCAGTTTCCCAGCGACATGACGTCGCACCTCGGCATACACCTCACGCCAGCATTCCAGCAGTTTCGGCGCCGGGTTCGGCGGACGTTTACCGCCATCCACACGACGCTGGGCCATGTACGGAAACTCGAAGCGCAATACGTTCACGCCATGCCCCGCAAGGCGTGCAGCCATGTCGTTCATGAAGCCCGAGTCCATCGGCGCACCCGCGCCGTGGGCCAAGATCAACGTCGTGGGCGTACGCGCGATAGACCCTGTGGCGACATCCCACAACCAGCCGCGCTCCCGCACACACTGCGCCCATTGATCCCCGTCAATACTGGCCTTGTGCTCTTTGCCCATGCTTGCCTCGCTTTTTAGTCTGCCTATAACTCCAGCCCAAGTGCCGCATTTGCTTGGGTTGAACCGTGGATGGGGAACCATGAACACTACTTTAAGTACCGCCTATAACTACAAGGTGGTCCGCCAATTCGCCATTATGACGGTGGTGTGGGGCATCGTCGGCATGGGGCTCGGGGTTTTTCTCGCTGCCCAGTTGGTATGGCCCGAACTCAACTTCAATTTGCCCTGGACCAGTTTCGGCCGCTTGCGCCCGCTGCACACCAACGCGGTGATCTTTGCCTTTGGCGGTTGCGCGCTGTTTGCCAGCTCCTTCTACTCGGTGCAACGCACCTGCCAGACCCAATTGTTCGCGCCAAAGATCGCGCAGTTCTGCTTCTGGGGCTGGCAGCTGGTGATTGTGCTGGCCGCGATCACCTTGCCGCTGGGCTACACCAGCTCCAAGGAATACGCCGAGCTGGAATGGCCGATCGACATCCTGATCACCATCGTCTGGGTGGCCTATGCCATCGTGTTCTTCGGCACGGTGATGAAGCGCAACACCAAGCACATCTACGTCGGTAACTGGTTCTTCGGTGCGTTCATCATCACCGTGGCCATCCTGCATATCGTCAACAACCTGGAAATCCCGGTCAGCCTGACCAAGTCCTACTCGCTGTACGGCGGTGCGACGGATGCCATGGTGCAGTGGTGGTACGGGCATAACGCGGTAGGCTTTTTCCTCACCGCCGGCTTCCTCGGGATGATGTACTACTTCGTGCCGAAACAGGCCGAACGCCCGGTGTATTCCTATCGCCTGTCCATCGTGCACTTCTGGGCACTGATCACCCTGTACATCTGGGCCGGCCCGCACCACTTGCACTACACCGCGCTGCCGGACTGGGCACAGTCCCTGGGCATGGTGATGTCGCTGGTACTGCTGGCACCGAGCTGGGGCGGGATGATCAACGGGATGATGACCCTGTCGGGCGCCTGGCATAAGTTGCGCAGCGACCCGATCCTGCGCTTCCTTGTCGTGTCTCTCGCGTTCTACGGCATGTCGACCTTTGAAGGGCCGATGATGGCGATCAAGACGGTCAACGCCCTCTCCCACTACACCGACTGGACCATCGGCCACGTACACGCCGGGGCGCTGGGTTGGGTAGCGATGATCTCCATCGGCGCGCTGTATCACATGATCCCGAAAATCTTCGGTCGCGAGCAGATGTACAGCCTCGGCCTGATCAACGCGCACTTCTGGCTGGCCACCATCGGCACCGTGCTCTACATCGCCTCGATGTGGGTCAACGGCATCGCCCAGGGCCTGATGTGGCGTGCAGTCAACGAAGACGGCACCTTGACCTACTCCTTCGTCGAAACCCTGGTGGCCAGCCACCCAGGCTTCATCGTGCGACTGGTGGGCGGGGCGATCTTCCTCAGCGGCATGTTCCTGATGGCTTACAACACTTGGCGCACCGTGCGTTCGGCACAACCCGCCGAAGTCGCCGCTGCGGCGCAGATGGCCTGAGGAGTCGATGATGAAACACGAAACCATTGAAAAGAACGTCGGCCTGCTGATGCTGCTGATGGTGCTCGCCGTGAGCATCGGCGGCCTGACCCAGATCGTGCCGCTGTTCTTCCAGGATGTGACCAACAAGCCGGTGGAAGGCATGAAGCCCTACACCGCGCTGCAACTGGAAGGTCGCGACATCTATATCCGCGAAGGCTGCGTACAGTGCCATTCGCAGATGATCCGCCCGTTCCGCGCCGAAACCGAGCGTTATGGCCACTACTCGGTGGCCGGTGAAAGCGTGTGGGATCACCCGTTCCTGTGGGGCTCCAAGCGTACCGGGCCGGACCTGGCACGCGTCGGCGCGCGCTACTCGGACGACTGGCACCGCGCGCACTTGTACAACCCGCGCAACGTGGTACCGGAATCGAAGATGCCGGCGTACCCATGGCTGGTCACCGCCCCGGTCGACAGCAGCCACACCGAGACCAAGCTCAAGGTGATGCGCACCCTCGGCGTGCCGTACACCGACGACGACATCGCCGGGGCCGTGGCCTCCCTCAAGGGCAAGACCGAGATGGACGCGCTGGTTTCGTACCTGCAAGTGCTCGGCACTGCCATCAAGAGCAAGAGGTGAGCCATGGGATTTGAATTCGATGCTGGAACCATCCGCGGCCTTGGCACGCTGGTCGTGGCCATCGCCTTCATCGGCTTGTCGCTGTGGGTGTTCAACTCCCGGCGCAATTCGGAGTTCGCCGAGGCGTGCCTGCTGCCGTTTGCCGATGAACCGCTACCGCCAACCCCCGACGCTCAAGAAGAGCCTGCAACAAGGAGCAACCGGCCATGACTACCTTCTGGAGTACATGGATCTGTGTACTGACCCTCGGCAGCCTGATCGGGCTGACCTGGCTGTTGATCGGCACCCGCAAGGGCGAGACCAAGGGCAGCGTGGACCAGACCATGGGCCACGCCTTCGACGGGATCGAGGAGTACGACAACCCGCTGCCGCAATGGTGGTTCATGCTGTTCGCCGGCACCCTGGTGTTTGCCGTCGGCTACCTGATCCTCTACCCGGGCCTGGGCAACTGGAAAGGCGTATTGCCGGGCTATGAAGATGGCTGGACCCAGACCAAGGAATGGGACAAGGAGATGGCCAAGGCCGACGCCAAATTCGGGCCGATCTTCGCCAAATTCGCGGCCATGCCGGTGGAAGAAGTCGCCAAGGACCCGCAGGCGCTGAAAATGGGCGGCCGCCTGTTCGCCTCCAACTGCGCGGTGTGCCATGGCTCGGACGCCAAGGGCGCCTACGGCTTCCCGAACCTGGCAGACAACATCTGGCGCTGGGGCGGTTCGGCGGATGCAATCAAGATGACCATCATGAATGGCCGTCATGCCGCGATGCCGGCCTGGGGTGAAGTGCTGGGTGAGGACGGTGTGAAGAACGTCGCAGCCTATGTGCGCCATGAATTGGCAGGCCTGCCGCTGCCGGCGGACAGCACCGCGGATGTCGCCGCGGGCCAAGTGGCATTCAGCACCACCTGTGTCGCCTGCCACGGGCCGGAAGGCCATGGCGTGGAAGCCATGGGCGCGCCGAACCTGACGCAGCCAGGTGGCTTTATCTACGGCACCAGCCTGGCGCAGTTGCAGCAGACCATTCGCCACGGCCGCCAGGGCCAGATGCCTGCGCAGGAAGTACTGCAAGGCAATGACAAGGTGCACCTGCTGGCCGCCTATGTTTACAGCCTGTCCCACAATGCTGATGGCGCAACGCCTGACAGCCAACCCGAGTAATCCTGCACCACCCAAAAGCCGCGCCTGATTCAGGCGCGGCTTTTTTGCGACCCATTGTCGCACCCTTCCGATCGCTGACTTTCCCCTCCTGCCATTCGGGTCTACGCTTGTTTGCACAGTGGACTGGCATTGGCCGGTCGACGGCCGACTTGCACTCGATGGGTTGAAACATTTCTGCTCGATGACAGGCGCAAAGGCTGGTACCTACCGGCTGTCGTGCCACTGGCCATTCGTCACCCGAGCTGCTTGTTTACACACACTCAGTTACAAGTACCTTCGACCCGTTTAAAATCCTGTCCAAGTCGTCAGCTTTTAACCCTGAATTTTGTCCTTACGCCAAACATGGAAAGGGCGCAGAATCTGGTTTGGAACGCATTGACGCAGGTCACCTTGCGTTGCAATGGAATCTTGCTTTCTCCATACTTGCGACCGATTTTTACCCTATAAAAAAACTAAACCGTGGAACCTTAGAATGAGCACAGCAATCAGTCCGACTGCTTATAACTATAAGGTAGTCCGCCAGTTCGCCATCATGACGGTGGTCTGGGGGATCCTTGGCATGGGGCTCGGCGTTTTCATTGCCTCGCAACTGGTTTGGCCAGAGTTGAATTTTGGCCTGCCATGGACGACATTTGGACGCCTGCGCCCGTTGCACACCAACCTGGTGATTTTCGCCTTCGGTGGATGTGCACTGTTTGCCACTTCTTACTACGTCGTGCAGCGAACCTGCCAAACGCGACTGATTTCCGATGCACTGGCGGCCTTTACCTTCTGGGGTTGGCAAGCGGTCATCGTGGGCGCGATCGTCACCCTGCCGCTGGGCTACACCACCACCAAGGAATACGCCGAGCTGGAATGGCCGATCGCCATTTTGCTGGCGATTGTCTGGGTGACCTACGCAGTGGTGTTCTTCGGCACCATCGTCAAGCGCAAGACCAAGCACATCTATGTCGGCAACTGGTTCTACGGGGCGTTTATCCTGGTGACGGCGATGCTGCATATCGTCAACCATGCGTCCTTGCCGGTCAGCTTCTTCAAGTCCTACTCGGCCTACGCCGGTGCGACGGACGCAATGATCCAGTGGTGGTACGGCCACAACGCCGTAGGTTTCTTCCTCACTACCGGCTTCCTGGGGATGATGTACTACTTCGTGCCGAAACAGGCCGAGCGTCCGATCTACTCCTATCGCCTGTCCATCGTGCACTTCTGGGCCCTGATCACCCTGTACATCTGGGCCGGTCCGCACCACCTGCACTACACCGCATTGCCGGACTGGGCCCAGTCCCTGGGCATGGCGATGTCGATCATCCTGCTCGCGCCAAGCTGGGGCGGCATGATCAACGGCATGATGACCCTGTCGGGCGCCTGGCATAAATTGCGCACCGACCCGATCCTGCGGTTCCTCGTGGTCTCCCTGGCGTTCTACGGCATGTCGACCTTCGAAGGCCCGATGATGGCCATCAAGACGGTCAACTCGCTGTCCCACTACACCGACTGGACCATCGGCCACGTACACGCCGGCGCCCTCGGTTGGGTAGCGATGATCTCCATCGGCGCGCTGTACCACATGATCCCGAAACTGTTCGGCCGTGCGCAGATGCACAGCGTCAGCCTGATCAACACGCACTTCTGGCTGGCCACCATCGGTACCGTGCTCTACATCGCCTCGATGTGGGTCAACGGCATCACCCAGGGCCTGATGTGGCGTGCAATCAACGATGACGGCACCCTCACCTACTCCTTCGTCGAAGGGCTGCAAGCCAGCCATCCGGGTTACATCGTGCGCGCCCTGGGCGGTGCGATCTTTGCCAGCGGCATGCTGTTCATGGCCTACAACGTGTGGCGCACCGTGCGTGCCTCCGACCCTGTAGAAGCCGAAGCCGCTACCAAGATCGCCGTTGTGGGAGCTCACTGATGAAGCATGAAGTAGTCGAGAAGAATATCGGCCTGCTGGCCTTCTTCATGGTCATCGCCGTGAGTATCGGCGGCCTGACCCAGATCGTTCCGCTGTTTTTCCAGGACGTGACCAACAAGCCGGTGGAAGGCATGAAGCCGCGCACCGCCCTTGAACTGGAAGGCCGCGACGTCTACATCGCCAACGGTTGTGTCGGCTGCCACTCGCAGATGATCCGCCCGTTCCGTGCCGAAACCGAACGCTACGGCCACTACTCGGTCGCCGGTGAAAGCGTGTGGGACCACCCATTCCTGTGGGGTTCCAAGCGTACCGGCCCGGACCTGGCCCGGGTCGGCGGTCGTTACTCCGATGACTGGCAGCGTGCGCACTTGTACAACCCGCGCAACGTGGTGCCCGAATCGAAAATGCCGGCGTACCCGTTCCTGGTCGAAAACAAACTCGACGGCAAGGACACCGCCAAGAAGATGGAAGTCTTGCGCACCCTGGGCGTGCCCTACACCGACGAAGACATCGCCGGTGCGGCAGCGGCCGTGAAGGGCAAGACCGAAATGGACGCACTGGTGGCCTACTTGCAAGGCCTTGGCACCATCATCAAAAGCAAACGGTGATCTGGATGGATATCGGGATGATTCGAGGCCTGGGCACCGTTGTCGTGATGGTGGCCTTTATCGGCCTGGCCTTGTGGGTGTTCAGCCCCAAGCGCAAGTCGGAGTTTGAAGACGCGACGTTGCTGCCCTTCGCGGATGATCCCGAAGCCATCAAGCACGTCGTGGAAGCGTCTAGGAGTAACAAAGAATGACTACGTTCTGGAGTCTGTACGTCACAGTCCTCAGTCTGGGTACCATTTTCGCCCTGACCTGGCTGCTGCTGTCGACCCGCAAGGGCCAGCGCGCCGAGCAAACCGATGAAACCGTCGGCCACTCGTTCGACGGCATCGAGGAGTACGACAACCCGCTGCCCAAATGGTGGTTCATGCTGTTCGTCGGCACCATCATCTTCGCCCTCGGTTACCTGGCGCTGTACCCTGGCCTGGGCAACTGGAAAGGCCTGCTGCCGGGCTACAACTACCTCGACAACGACAAGCAAACCCCATTTGCCAATGGCCAGACCGGCTGGACCGGCGTGCACGAATGGGAAAAGGAAATGGCCAAGTCGGACGCCCGGTTCGGGCCGATCTTCGCCAAGTTCGCCGCCATGCCGATCGAAGAAGTGGCCAAGGACCCGCAAGCCTTGAAGATGGGTGGCCGCCTGTTCGCCTCCAACTGCTCGGTGTGCCACGGTTCCGACGCCAAGGGTGCCTACGGCTTCCCCAACCTGACCGACGCCGACTGGCGCTGGGGCGGCGACCCGGCCACCATCAAGGAAACCATCATGAAGGGCCGCCACGCGGTGATGCCGGCGTGGGCCGAAGTCATTGGCGAGCAAGGCGTGGCCGATGTGGCCGGCTTTGTGGTGACCAACCTCGATGGCCGCAAATTGCCGGAAGGCGCGAAGGCAGACGTGGCCAACGGCGAGAAACTCTTCGCCGCCAACTGCGTGGCGTGCCACGGTCCTGCCGGTAAAGGTACACCCGCCATGGGCGCGCCTGACCTGACCCACCCTGGCGCGTTCATCTACGGTTCGAGCTTCGCGCAACTGCAGCAGACCATCCGTTATGGCCGTCAAGGCCAGATGCCTGCGCAGGAGCAGTTGCAGGGCAATGACAAGGTGCACTTGCTGGCGGCCTATGTTTACAGCCTGTCCCATGGAGACAAGGCAGCTGAGGAGCAGTAAGCATTAAAACCAAAAAGCCCCGCGCAGCCAATGCTGCGCGGGGCTTTGGTAATGGGGCATTGGTGGAACTCAACTTACCCCGAGGACGAGGCGTTACCGTTCTTCATGTACTTGGTCCATTCTTTTAATAGCAGCGTTGATCGCCCCCCGATCAGCCGATTTAGACCAATCCGTCAGTCCTAACTGTGCCACTAACTCAGGACGACTCAAGATTTCCCGCGCGACCATCGCTTCATCTGGGCCGCGATCATGACGCGTCCCATCCGCGATGTTCTTCAGTGAAGCGTAAGTCACACCCTCCCTGCGATCAATCCCACCCCAACCGCGCTCCGGGTAATAGGTGTCATATTCATTCAGGAGCTTTTGCGCCAGTTCTTTATCACTCATCGTGGCCAGGGGAAACCCCATATTCTGACCCACGGTTATGATACTTTCACGATCGATTTTGCCATCGTGCTTATGCTTTCCGTACCCATCGAGTTTCTCCATGAGTACAGGATTTTCCAGCAGAGAACGGGCAAAATTCATGTCGTCACTGCTGTAGCCACTCTGCGCAGAGGCATACGCAACCTGTCGTAGAGAGTCGCGGGTGATGTAGTCTGGTTGCGCAGGGTCGGCATACTTATCAAAGTTTCTGAGTAGACGGTCGGCCACCCGATAATCATTCCAACTACTGAATTGCTCTACGCTGATGCCAGAGGATACTGGCAGCGTCGAAGCCGATGGTGGAACGGCTCCAACATTATGCGTGTCATTAGCACGTTGAATGGTCATTGGTTTCCTCGATTTGAATAACGTCAAAACAAAATAAATTTATCGGCGCGCAAGAGGCCTAGGCATAACGCTCAACAATTGCTCATCAAAGGTTTCATCGTGGTAACGCTGCGCGCTGCTACAAAACATTGCCGAACACTGATCCAGACTTGATCTCAACGTCGGCATTTCCTGCGTGGCAATAACGCGATCAGCGTTCCTACAACAAACGTTTCATTCTGTGTAAACAAAGGCTCGTTTGGGCCTAAGAACTGATATCGCAGAAGCGTCAGCTTCCTAACCAATCGTTGTAGGTTATTTAACAGCGCAAAAAGCAGGTATAAAAACGCCACCACACCGGCCCGTAGACCTCTCCTGATTTACTTACTCAACACCAGGAAGTCGCAAGGGAAACGGCAAGGTGCACTTGCTGGCGGCGTATGTTTCGGACTGTCCCATGGGAACAAGCCGCCAGACGCCGTGTGAGGAAAAGCGGTGAAAAAAAACGGCCCCGCCAGTGGAGATTGGCGGGGCCGTTTTGTTTTCAAGTCGAAAAAGTCGTCACCGCCAGCAACGCATCTACATTTGAGATTGATCAAGAAAACCGCAGGTAGTAACGTGACTACATTCGTACTCCATACGGAGGTTAGCCCCCATGACCATCACCACCATTTCCAGCCGTGAATTCAATCAAGACACAAGCGGTGCCAAAAAAGCCGCCCGCCAAGGCCCGGTTTTTATCACTGACCGGGGCAAGCCTGCCCATGTACTGCTAAGCATTGAGGACTACCAAAAACTGACAGGCCTCAATGCCGACATCGTTGACCTGTTGGTGATGCCAGAAGCGGCAGATATCGAGTTCGAAACCGAACGCGCCGTGATCACTCATCGACCCGTGGACTTCACTTGATGTATCTACTCGACACCAACGTCATCTCTGAACTGCGCAAACCCCAGGCCGATGCCAAGGTCGTCGCCTGGGCCAAAAGTGTCATCGCGCCACGGATGTATATTTCAGCCATTACCTTGAAGGAACTGGAAACAGGAGTCCTGCGAATGGAGCGGCGTGATCCCGCCCAGGGGAAGGTTTTGCGCACATGGCTCAAGCGCCATGTCATGCCGGCGTTTGATGCCAGGATCCTGCCGATTGATGCAGCAGTTGCCCTGCGCTGTGCCAGCTTGCATGTGCCAGACCAAGCCAACGAAAGTGACGCGCTGATCGCTGCAACCGCGCTGGTTCATGGGCTGACAGTGGTCACCCGCAACACTGGCGACTTTCAATCCAGCGGCGTCGCGCTGATCAATCCATGGGACGAATGACCGGTAAGGCTGCGAAAACCGTCCATACTTCACAAGTCAATTGACCCAGATCACGTACACCATCAATTGATTTCCCCCAACGCGACCAAAGGTCGCACCCGTCGAAGGGTATCAGGGGCGTATCATTAGGCCACTGCAACACCCCTATTTTGACCCCGGCCGGCACGTACTGGCCGAGGCAAATCTCCACTGCCGTGGGATGCAATGATGAGCAACCAGATTCCGGTACATGACGTTACTCCGCCTGCCAAAAATTCGAATAACACCGTCGATCTCTACGCATCGCGGGAGAAAATCTACACCCGTGCCTTCACCGGTTTGTTCCGCAATCTGCGGATGCTCGGGGGTGCCGGTTTGTTCCTGCTCTACTTCGGCACCGTGTGGCTGAACTGGGGTGGCCACCAGGCTGTCTGGTGGAACCTGCCGGAGCGTAAATTCTTCATTTTTGGCGCGACTTTCTGGCCCCAGGATTTCATCCTGCTGTCGGGCATCCTGATCGTGGCGGCGTTTGGCCTGTTCTTCATCACCGTGTATGCCGGCCGCGTCTGGTGCGGCTACACCTGCCCGCAAAGCGTGTGGACCTGGATCTTCATGTGGTGCGAAAAGGTCACCGAAGGCGACCGCAACCAGCGCATCAAGCTGGACAAGGCGCCGATGAGCGCCAACAAGTTCCTGCGCAAGTTCGGCAAGCACAGCCTGTGGCTGATCATCGGCTTCGTCACCGGCATGACCTTTGTCGGCTACTTCTCGCCGATCCGTGAACTGGTGTTCGATTTCTTCACCGGCCAGGCGGATGGCTGGTCGTATTTCTGGGTCGGCTTCTTCACCCTCGCCACCTACGGCAACGCCGGCTGGCTGCGCGAGCAGGTGTGCATCTACATGTGCCCGTATGCGCGTTTCCAGAGCGTGATGTTCGACAAGGACACGATGATCGTTTCCTACGACCCGCGCCGTGGCGAAGTCCGTGGGCCGCGCAAAAAAGGTATCGACTACAAGGCCCAGGGCTTGGGGGACTGCATCGATTGCACGATGTGCGTGCAGGTGTGCCCTACCGGCATCGACATCCGTGACGGCCTGCAGATTGAATGCATCGGCTGCGCGGCCTGCATCGACGCCTGCGACAACATCATGGACAAGATGGAATACCCGCGCGGGCTGATCAGCTACACCACCGAGCACAACCTGTCCGGGCAGAAAACCCATAAGCTGCGCCCGCGCCTGATCGGTTATGCCCTGGTGCTGCTGGCGATGATCAGCCTGTTGGTGGCCGCCTTCTTCGTGCGCTCGCTGGTGGGTTTCGATGTCAGCAAGGACCGCGTGCTGTACCGCGAAAACGCCGAGGGCCGGATCGAAAACGTCTACAGCCTGAAGATCATGAACAAGGACCAGCGCGACCACACCTACGTGCTTGACGCCGCAGGCCTGCCAGACCTCAAGCTGCAAGGCCGGCGCGAGATCAAGGTAGCGGCCGGGGAAATCTTCAGCATGCCGGTGGAGTTGTCGAGCGCACCGGAACAACTGCCGTCGAGCACCAACGAGGTGAAATTCATCCTCAGGGATGCCGATGACGACAGCGTCCACATTGAAGCCAAGAGCCGATTCATCGGCCCACAAGTCCGTTAATAGAGAGCCGAACAATGCCCGCAGCTACTGCCGCAAGCCCCTGGTACAAGCACCTCTGGCCCTGGATCATCATTGGGATCCTGACCTGCTCGGTGACGTTGACCTTGTCCATGGTGACCATCGCGGTAAACAACCCCGACAACCTGGTCAACGACAACTATTACGAGGCCGGCAAAGGCATCAACCGTTCCCTGGACCGCGAACTGCTGGCCCAGACTCTGCAACTGCGGGCCAAGGTGCACCTGGACGAGTTGACCGGCGAAGTCGAATTGCACCTGACCGGCAACAGCGGGCCCGGCACCCTGGAGCTGAACCTGATTTCGCCGACCCAGCCGGAGAAGGATCGCAAGATCATCCTGACCCGCAGCGACAGCGAGCCCGGCCGCTACATCGGCCAGGTGACCGACAAGGTCGAAGGCCGCCGCTTCGTCGAGCTGCTGGGGGTGGAAGGCGACCGGACCTGGCGTATGTTTGAAGAAGAACAGGTCAGCCATGACAAGGACTTGCTGCTGGGCGACGAGCCGCTGCAGGGTGCTGAAGACCTGAAAAAATAGAGCGTCACCTGTTTGATCGTTCCCACGCTCTGCGTGGGAATGCATCCCGTGACGCTCCGCGTCACAAGAGCGGACGCGGAGCGTCCAGCGAAGCGTTCCCACGCAGAGCGTGGGAACGATCATCGGAACTGAGCCATGACCACCCCGATCCCCTGCTACCACTGCGCCCTGCCCGTGCCGCCCGGCAGCCGGTTCACTGCCGTGATCCTCGGCGAGCCCCGCGAGCTGTGCTGCCCGGGCTGCCAGGCGGTGGCCGAGGCAATTGTCGCCGGTGGCCTGGAAAGCTATTACCAGCACCGCAGCGAAGCCTCGGCCAACCCCGAGGCGCTGCCGGTGCAACTGGTGGACGAGCTGGCGCTGTATGACCGTGCCGATGTGCAAAAGCCTTTCGTGCGCCACGACGGTGACCTGTCGCAAGCCACACTGTTGATGGAAGGCATCAGTTGCGCCGCCTGTGGCTGGCTGATCGAAAAACACCTGCGCAGCCTGCCCGCCGTGGCCGAGGCGCGGCTGAACCTGTCCAACCACCGCCTGCACGTGCGTTGGGCCGATGGGCAACTGCCACTGAGCCAACTGCTCGGCGAGTTGCGCCACATCGGCTACGCCGCCCACCCGTATCAAGCCGACCGTGCCGCTGAACAACTGGCCAGCGAAAACCGCCTGGCCCTGCGTCAACTGGGGGTGGCCGGGCTGCTGTGGTTCCAGGCGATGATGGCGACGATGGCCACCTGGCCGGAATTCAATATCGACCTGAGCCCGGAGCTGCACGTGATCCTGCGCTGGGTCGCGATGTTTCTGACAACGCCCATCGTGTTCTACAGCTGCGCGCCGTTTTTCAAGGGGGCGATGCGCGACCTGCGCACCCGCCACCTGACCATGGATGTTTCGGTGTCCCTGGCCATTGGCGGTGCCTACCTGGCCGGAATCTGGACCGCCATCACCGGCACCGGCGAACTGTATTTCGATGCAGTCGGCATGTTTGCCCTGTTCCTGCTGGCTGGGCGCTACCTGGAGCGTCGCGCCCGGGAACGTACGGCGGCAGCCACCGCGCAGTTGGTCAACCTGTTGCCAGCCTCGTGCCTGCGCATGAGTGCCGACGGGCAAAGTGAACGGATCCTGCTCAGCGAACTGGCCCTGGGCGACCGGGTACTGGTGCATCCGGGGGCGGTGCTGCCGGCAGACGGCATCATCCTCGACGGCCAGTCGAGCATCGACGAATCGCTGCTGACCGGCGAGTACCTGCCGCAACCACGCCAGGTCGGCGATGCCGTCACTGCCGGCACCCTCAACGTCGAAGGTGCGCTGACCGTCGAAGTCCGCGCCCTGGGCCACGACACGCGCCTGTCGGCCATCGTGCGCCTGCTGGAGCGGGCCCAGGCGGAGAAACCCCGGCTGGCGGAGATCGCCGACCGCGCCGCCCAATGGTTCCTGTTGTGCTCGTTGGTCGCCGCTGCGGTCATCGGCCTGGTGTGGTGGGAGCTGGATTCGTCACGGGCGTTCTGGATCGTCCTGGCGATGCTGGTTGCGACCTGCCCTTGCGCCCTCTCACTGGCAACACCCACCGCCCTGACGGCAGCCACCGGCACCCTGCACAAACTCGGCCTGCTGCTGACCCGCGGCCACGTGCTGGAAGGCCTGAACCAGATCGACACGGTGATTTTCGACAAGACCGGCACCCTTACCGAAGGTCGCCTGGCGTTGCGCGCGATCCGCCCGTTGAGCCTGCTGGGCAGCGACGAGTGCCTGAGCCTCGCGGCGGCGCTGGAGCAACGTTCGGAACATCCTATCGCCCGCGCATTCGGCCGCGCGCCGTTGGCGGCGGATGAAGTGCTCAGCACGCCGGGCCTGGGCCTGGAAGGCCGCGTCGGTGACCGCCGGTTGCGCATTGGCCAGCCGGGTTTTGTTTGCGAACTGAGCGGCTGCGCCCTCCCCGCCTCGCCGAAGGAAGCCGGCCAATGGCTGCTGCTGGGCGACACCGACGGCGCCCTGGCCTGGTTTGTCCTGGATGACCGCCTGCGCAGCGACGCGCCCGCCTTGCTCGCCGCCTGCAAGGCACGCGGCTGGCGCACGTTGCTGCTGTCGGGAGACAGCTCGCCGATGGTTGCCAGTGTCGCCGCCGAGCTGGGCATCGACGAAGCCCATGGCGGCCTGCGCCCCGATGACAAGCTGCAAATGCTGCAACAGCTGCACAAGGAAGGCCGCAAGGTGCTGATGCTCGGCGATGGCGTCAACGATGTGCCGGTGCTGGCCGCCGCCGATATCAGCGTGGCCATGGGCTCGGCCACCGACCTGGCCAAGACCAGCGCCGACGCGGTGTTGCTGTCGAACCGCCTCGACGCCCTGGTGCAAGCCTTTACCCTGGCCCGGCGCACCCGCCGGGTAATCATTGAAAACCTGCTGTGGGCCGGGCTGTACAATGGCCTGATGTTGCCGTTTGCCGCCCTCGGCTGGATCACTCCCATCTGGGCGGCGATCGGCATGTCCCTCAGTTCGTTGACCGTGGTGCTCAATGCCCTGCGCCTGACTCGCATGCCGAGCACGCCAGCCGTGAGCCCCGCCCCCGTAACCCGCCCGCTGCCGGCTTGAGCCGCACGGGCATGGAGTGCAGATGCCAGCTCTTTACGTGATGATCCCGGCGGCGCTGTTGATCGTGGCCATCGCCATTTACATCTTCTTCTGGGCGGTGGACAGCGGCCAGTACGACGACCTCGATGGCCCGGCCCACAGCGTGTTGTTCGATGACCAGGACCCGAACCACCTGGCGGCCGTCGATGAAGCCAACGGCCCTGAACAACCGCCCAAGCCGAAAGATCCGCCCCATGCTTGAACTGGCGCCCCTGCTGGTCTCGGCAGTGATCCTCGGCCTGCTGGGCGGCGGCCATTGCCTGGGTATGTGTGGCGGCCTGATGGGCGCGCTGACCCTGGCGATTCCCAAGGAGCAACGCAGTCGGCGCTTTCGCCTGCTGCTGGCCTACAACCTGGGGCGCATCCTCAGCTACGCCACCGCCGGCTTGCTGATCGGCCTGGCCGGCTGGGCCGTGGCCAACAGTCCGGCAGCGATGTTCATGCGCATCCTCGCCGGGCTGTTGCTGATCTGCATGGGCTTGTACCTGGCTGGCTGGTGGAGCGGCCTGACCCGTATCGAAAGCCTCGGGCGCGGCCTGTGGCGGCATATCCAGCCGGTTGCCAACCGTTTGCTGCCGGTGTCCAGCCTGCCCCGGGCGTTGCTGCTGGGTGCGCTCTGGGGCTGGTTGCCGTGCGGGTTGGTCTACAGCACGTTGCTGTGGGCGGCCAGCCAGGGCAATGCGCTGGACAGTGCGGTGCTGATGCTCGCGTTCGGCCTTGGCACCTGGCCGGTACTGCTGGCCACGGGCTTAGCCGCTGATCGAGTCACCGCGTTATTGCGCAAACGCAGCGTGCGGATGGCCGGTGGCCTGCTGGTCATGCTGTTCGGCATCTGGACCTTGCCCGGGCCGCACCAGCACTGGCTGATGGGCCACTAGATCGCCATGTGGCATAGCGCCGCTCCCCGTTGATGCAAATCAAGATGGCTTCCCCACCCAGCCCCTAGACTCGGCCCACTAGCCTATCCGGGGGAACGCCCGCATGCTCGACGCCATTCGTTGGGACACTGATCTGATTCACCGCTACGACCTGGCGGGGCCACGCTACACCTCGTACCCCACCGCCGTACAATTCGACAGCCAGGTCGGCACCTTCGACCTGCTCCACGCCCTGCGCGACAGCCGCAAGGCCGTACGGCCCCTGTCGCTGTATGTGCACGTGCCGTTTTGCGCCAACATTTGCTACTACTGCGCCTGCAACAAGGTCATCACCAAGGATCGCGGCCGGGCTCACGCCTATCTGCAACGCCTGGAGCAGGAAATCCAGTTGGTGGCGTGCCACCTCGATCCCAAACAGCCGGTGGAGCAGCTGCACTTCGGCGGCGGCACCCCGACCTTTCTCAGCCATGACGAGCTGCGTCAGGTCATGGGCCGCCTGCGCCAGCACTTTAACCTGCTGGACGATGACTCCGGCGACTACGGGATTGAAATCGACCCGCGGGAAGCCGACTGGGCGACCATGGGCCTGCTGCGTGAACTGGGGTTCAACCGCGTCAGTATCGGCGTGCAGGACCTGGACCCCGAAGTGCAGCGTGCGGTGAACCGCCTGCAAAGCCTGGAAGAAACCCGCGCAGTGATCGACGCAGCGCGCACCCTGCAGTTTCGTTCGATCAATATCGACCTGATCTACGGTTTGCCCAAGCAGACACCGCTGAATTTCGCACGCACCGTGGAAGAAGTCATCAGTCTGCAACCCGACCGCCTCTCGGTGTTCAACTACGCACACCTGCCGGAACGGTTCATGCCCCAGCGACGGATCAACACCGACGACCTGCCCTCCCCGGCGGAAAAACTGCTGATGCTGCAAACCACCATCGAGCAGTTGACCCGGGCGGGCTACCGCTACATCGGCATGGACCACTTTGCCCTGCCGGACGACGAATTGGCCGTCGCCCAGGAAGAAGGCACGCTGCAACGCAACTTCCAGGGCTACACCACCCATGGGCATTGCGATTTGATCGGGCTTGGGGTGTCGGCGATCAGCCAGATCGGCGACCTGTACTGCCAGAACAGCAGCGACCTGAACCACTACCAGAACGCCCTCGCCGGCGCGCAACTGGCCACCAGCCGTGGGTTGTTATGCACCACGGATGACCGGTTGCGACGGGAAGTGATCCAGCAGTTGATCTGCACGTTCAGCCTGAGTTTCGAGAAGATCGAACAGGCTTTCAACATCGATTTTCGCGGCTATTTCGACGAACTCTGGCCGCAACTGGAGGCGATGACCGAGGACGGACTGATCGAACTCGACCCACAGGGCATCCGCGTATTGCCGGCGGGGCGCCTGCTGGTACGCTCGGTGTGCATGGTGTTCGATGCCTATCTGGAGCACCAGAATCGGCAACGATTTTCGCGAGTAATCTGAACCTGTCCTACTTCGCCAGCAGGGCCATCGCTTCCAGCTGCGACTCGGGAGACTCGTCCTTCAAGGCCTTGGTCAACTGCGATTGGGCCGTCATCAAGCCGGCCTGCAATGTCGCGATATCACTCTGCAAGGCGGCCACTCTGGCCTGCCTTGCCTGCGGGGTCTTTGAGGCGTCGGACATGGCAGCTGAGAGCTGAGCCATCTTCTCGGCGAGCTGTTTTCTCATCTCGCGAATCATTTTCAACAGCTGCTTGATGTTGTCTTTCAGGTTGCTGTCGTCAATGTCCTTGTTGGAGTTGGTGCTGGCCTTGGAGGCTTTCAGCCCCGCCCCCGAGATATCCACCACCAGTCCTTGGGGCTTGGTGTCAGTGGCCCGATCGGTCGAAGACGCTTGGTCTTTATCGTCTGCAGCGGGGTCTTTTTTCGCATCAGGCACGGTTAGCGAAGAAACAATGGCAGGGTTGGTTGCGCCAATGGAAAGCATGATCTGAGCCTCCAGCTCTAGGAGTGACAATCTTGTATCGACCTCGATACAAAATTCTTTATACCGCTGCTGCTTTTTTGTACACGCTGGCCTGATCGTCCCCCAGTGCGGTACCCTTACGTCTTATGTGTGTTTTCCCACAAGGATTTAAGAAATGTCCGAGCCAGTTAAACTGCGCGCTCATAGCCAGGCTCATTGCAAGGATTGCAGCCTGGCCCCCCTGTGCCTGCCACTTTCGTTGAATCTGGAAGACATGGAAGCGCTGGACGAGATCGTTAAACGCGGTCGCCCACTGAAAAAAGGCGAGTTCCTGTTTCGCCAGGGCGACAAGTTTGACTCCGTTTATGCAGTACGTTCTGGCGCGCTGAAAACCTTCAGCCTGAGCGATGGCGGCGAAGAACAGATCACCGGCTTCCACCTGCCGAGCGAACTGGTCGGACTGTCGGGCATGGACACTGAGATTCACCCCGTGTCGGCCCAGGCCCTGGAAACCACATCGGTGTGTGAAATCCCGTTCGAACGCCTGGATGAACTAGCCCTGCAGCTGCCGCAATTGCGTCGCCAGTTGATGCGCGTGATGAGCCGGGAAATCCGCGACGACCAACAGATGATGCTGTTGTTGTCGAAGAAAACCGCCGACGAGCGTATTGCCACTTTCCTGGTCAACCTTTCCGCACGTTTCCGCGCGCGGGGTTTCTCGGCCAACCAGTTCCGCCTGAGCATGTCGCGCAACGAAATCGGCAACTACCTGGGCCTGGCGGTGGAAACCGTATCCCGGGTATTCACCCGCTTCCAGCAGAACGAGTTGATTGCGGCCGAAGGCAAGGAAGTGCATATCCTCGACCCGATCCAGCTCTGCGCATTGGCTGGCGGTTCGCTCGACGGTTGATCCAGACGCTTGCGGCCGAGCCAATCGGCTGGGCCGCAGGTATACTTCGAGTCCGCTTTCCTCCCCAGGACTCCTCGACGATGGTCTTCGATTCGTTCGACATCAAATCCCTGATTCGCCCAGTCATCGACTTCCCCAAGCCTGGGGTGATCTTTCGCGATATCACGCCGCTGTTCCAGTCGCCCAAGGCCTTGCGCCTGGTGGCCGACACCTTCGTACACCGCTACGTCGAAGCCGACTTCACCCACATCGGCGCGATGGATGCCCGAGGCTTCTTGATCGGTTCGATCATTGCCTATCAGTTGAACAAACCGCTGATCCTGTTCCGCAAGCAAGGCAAATTGCCGGCTGACGTGCTGGCCGAGAGTTACCAGACCGAATACGGCGAAGCCTTCCTGGAAGTGCACGCCGACAGCCTGTGTGAAGGTGATTCGGTGCTGATGTTCGATGACCTGATCGCCACCGGCGGCACGCTGATCGCAGCGGCCAACCTGGCCCGGCGCATGGGCGCACGGATTTTCGAAGCGGCGGCGATCATTGACCTGCCGGAGCTGGGTGGGTCCCAGCGCCTGGAAGACATGGGCATTGCGACGTTCTGCCTGACGCAGTTTGCCCTGACAGACCAATAACCCCGGGACTCGTGTGGCGAGGGAGCTTGCTCCCGCTGGAGTGCGCAGCGCTCCCAAAGATCTTGGGGCCGC
>NZ_JBSVWQ010000112.1:0-18919 GCF_054071215.1 Pseudomonas sp. SDO5522_S412
TCAGCGTCAGCGTCAGCGTCAGCGTCAGCATCAGCATCAGCATCAGCATCAGCATCAGCATCAGCATCAGCGTCGGCATCAGCATCGGCGTCCGCATCGGCATCGGCATCGGCATCGGCATCCGCATCAGCGTCCGCATCAGCATCAGCATCAGCATCAGCATCGGCATCGGCATCGGCATCCGCATCAGCGTCCGCATCGGCATCGGCATCGGCATCCGCATCCGCATCCGCATCAGCGTCCGCATCGGCATCGGCATCGGCATCCGCGTCGGCGTCGGCGTCGGCGTCAGCATCGGCATCGGCATCGGCGTCCGCATCAGCATCAGCGTCGGCATCCGCATCCGCATCCGCATCGGCATCAGCATCGGCATCCGCATCCGCGTCCGCGTCAGCATCGGCATCCGCATCCGCATCCGCATCAGCGTCAGCGTCAGCGTCAGCGTCAGCGTCAGCGTCCGCATCGGCGTCGGCGTCGGCGTCGGCGTCGGCATCAGCATCAGCATCAGCATCAGCATCGGCGTCGGCATCCGCATCAGCATCAGCATCAGCATCCGCATCCGCATCAGCGTCCGCATCGGCGTCGGCGTCGGCATCAGCATCAGCATCAGCATCAGCATCCGCGTCAGCATCGGCGTCCGCATCAGCATCAGCGTCGGCATCCGCATCCGCATCCGCATCCGCATCCGCATCCGCATCCGCATCCGCATCCGCATCAGCATCAGCATCAGCATCAGCATCAGCATCAGCATCAGCATCAGCATCAGCGTCGGCATCCGCATCCGCATCCGCATCAGCGTCCGCATCGGCATCGGCATCGGCATCGGCATCCGCGTCAGCATCCGCATCAGCGTCCGTATCATCAATATCAACAGCGATCACAGAAGCCGGAACAGACTCGTTGCCTGCTGCATCGGTCAATGTGACAGCCAGTGTTTCGCCGTTAACCTGAAGCGGATCCAGGGTGACTTGAAAATTACCGTCGTCGCCGACCGTGCCAGTGCCGATCACGTTGCCATCGGCGTCTTTCACGGTAACGGTCGCGCGCGGTTCGCCCTTGCCGGTGACGGTGCTGCCATCTTCGCCAACCACCAGGTTTGTTGGGGCATCCGGGGCGATGGTGTCCCCCGCGATGACGATGCCTGGCAGGGATTCCTTGCCCGAGAAGTTGCGCAGGAACACGCGTAGCCGCTCGCCATTGATGTGCAGCGAGTTCAGTTGCACCAGGAATGTGCCGTCATCTGCCACTGTTCCGCTGCCGACCACTTCACCAGCATCGTTGAGGATGATGACTTTGTGGGCCGCGGCGCCTTCACCGCTGAGCGTGTCACCCACGTCACTGATTGCCAGGTTGCGCGGCGCAAGCGGTGTCTCAATATCGGCGACAACCAGCGCACCCGGAGCCGACTCATTGCCGGCAGCGTCTTTGAGCGTGATCGCCAGGCTTTCGCCTTCGGACGCGGGTGTGTCGAGCGAAACGTGGAAATTGCCATCCGCGCCGACGGTGCCCGTACCGATCACGTTGCCGCTGGCATCCTTGATGCTCACGGCAGCGTTCGGTTCACCTTTACCGCTGACAGTTGCGCCATCGGCACTGATCACCAGGTTGGTCGGCGCATCCGGGGCGGTGCTGTCGCCAGCCACCACGGGGCTGGCGGACGATTCATTGCCGGCAGCATCCTTGAGGGTGACTTGCAGGGTTTCGCCATTGGTTTGCGCAGTTCCCAGGGTGACCTGGAAGTTGCCTTCAGCATCCACGGTGCCGGTGCCGAGGACCTCGCCATTGGCATCCTTGATGATCACGGTCGAATTAGGCTCGCCCTTACCGCTGACGGTTGTACCGTCTGCACTGACGGCCAAACCGTTCGGTGCGGCGGGGGCGGTTGTATCACCCGCTACCACAGACGCAGGTTGCGATTCCTGACCCGCGGCATCCTTGAGGACGACTTGCAGGGTTTCGCCATTGGTTTGCGGCTTGTCCAGGTTGACCTGGAAGTTGCCGTCGGTACCCACAGTGCCTGTGCCCAGTACGTTACCGGCGGCATCCTTGACGGTGACTGTGGTGCCAGGCTGACCTTTACCGCTGACCACCGTGCCCGCGCTGTTGACCGATAAACCGGTCGCAGCACCGGGTGCAGGAACTGGCGTTTGATGATGATGGCCACCACCACCGCCACCACCGCTCAATGCCGCGGCGGTACCGCCCACGGCGAGGATGCCCAAGCCCCACAGCACCCAGTCCGGCACCGCACTGTCAGCGGCAATGGCTGCCACACCCAGGTCGTCCAGGGTCGAGATTTCGGTGAAGTTGAAACCCGAATACGGCGTGGAATAGTTGCCAAGCAACAATGTTCCGTCGGCATTTTCCAGAACCAGTTGGTTAGCGGAGCCGTCGGCTCCCACTACAAAAAAGTTCTGAATGGTGATGGTTTCTCCAGACTTCAGAGTGACCACCAGGTTTTGGCCGGACTGTTGAAACGATTGAACGCTTTCTTGTCCGAACGGCAGTTTTACAATGCTGGTTCCCTTGAGGCTGGCGTTGCCAAAGGCATGCTCTGTCGCCGTCCCCGTTGCCTTGTCGACAATAGTTATGTTTTTCATCTCTCACCCGTTTTTTATATGGACACACGTATTTCAGCGCGAGCGAATGCCCACGACGGTAGTTACCGCCGAGCACGAAACTCTTTTTGCGTTTATATAGGACTGGTCAGGATTTACAGCGATCAACCGACGCCGGTTTCTTCACGACATTGCAGACCCACACGCGTGCGCTTGCAACACGCTGACACCGAATGAGGTGGCACATCCTTGGCGTCAGAATAAGCCTGCCCGGGCCTTGGGCTGGACTGCAACGGAGCCCAGAGGTCGAGCAACCGGGAGAGGTGGCGGGCCAGGATGCGGGCTTTTTCAAGTTCCAGGGCGGCCTCGTTCGATGAGGCCGATAGCCCTGGGAAACCCGATGTACGCATCCATTCGCTAGCCATCTCTGACACACCTGCACAACTTTGAAAGTACAACGCTTCGGCGGAAGTTATCGAGACGCAGCAACCATGACAACGCTCGCAAAACCGATACTAGCGAGGCAATAGTCAACATCAAAGAGAAATGTAAACACGCAATAAACATGGGTGTTTAATGAGGGAAGGCACGACAAACCGAATACACACAACCGAGAAATCAATTATAACGGCATGATAATCGAGCGCCCCATGGACACTCACCAAATGAATAACCCATGATCAAAAACATGATATTTCAGCGTCACACCTGAAACTTGTAAAAGTTTATTTCACAACTATAACAATGCAAAAAAACCTTATCCCTAGGCATTAGTCGATAAGTAATACCGCCCTCCCACAAACGTCGCGAAGGGGTTTATTCAGGCCAAAAAAAAGCACCAGTAGTGAGCTGGTGCTGGAAGGTCTACGCAGTAAAAATCAGGGGCCCACAGTGAAGAAGGACAATCGCCCTACTTTGGTTTTCGATAGCTGTTGATGATCGCCGAGAAGTCCTTGCCCCCTTCCCCACGTTGGCTCATCGATTGATACAACTGCTGCGCCACTGCGCCGAGGATCACCGGCTGGTGTGCCTGGCGGGCCGCTTCAGTGGCCAGTCCCAGATCCTTGAGCATCAGTTCTGCACCAAACCCACCGGTATAACCCCGGGACGACGGCGCCGTCTCGATAATCCCTGGCCATGGGTTGTAGGTGTCCGAACTCCAGCAGCGCCCGGTGGAGCTGTTGATGATTCCCGCCAACACTTGGGTGTCGATGCCCAGCGCATCGCCCAGGGCCATGGCTTCGCTGACGCCGACCATGGTGATACCCAGCAGCAGGTTGTTGCAGATCTTGGCGATTTGCCCGGTGCCGACTTCGCCGCAATGGACGATGTTGCGGCCCATCTGCGCCAGCACCGGTTGCAGGGTGGCGAACAGTTCCGGGGTGGCGCCGACCATGAAGGTCAACGTCCCGGCCTGGGCACCGCCGGTGCCGCCGGACACTGGAGCATCCGCCATCACCACGCCTTGTTTCGCTGCCGCCGCCGCTACATCGCGGGCGGTCTGCGGGTCGATGGTGCTGCAATCCACCGCCGGCACGCCTTTGCCGATGCCGGCGAGCACGCCGTCTTCACCGAGCCACACACTGCGCACATGGGCCGCAGCCGGGAGCATGGTCACCACCAACTCGGCGCCTTCGGCTGCCGCGCGCGGTGAAGCGCTGATGGTGCCGCCCAGTTCCGCCAGTTCCTTGAGCACGGTCTGGTTCAGGTCGAACAGGTTCAGCGCATGGCCAGCCTTGATCAGGTTGCGCGCCATCGGCGCGCCCATGTTGCCCAGGCCGATAAATGCAATCTTCATTGTCGTCTCCTCGATCAGCGCAGGTTGATGGTGGTGTTGACGCCATCGTTGACGCTGTCGTCGTCGAACCAGCGGCTGGTGACGGTTTTGGTCTGGGTGTAGAACTGCACCACTTGCTTGCCGTACGGGCCCAGGTCGCCGAGTTTCGAACCACGGGAACCGGTGAAGCTGAAGAACGGAACCGGCACGGGGATCGGGATGTTGATGCCGACCTGGCCCACATCGATTTCGCTCTGGAATTTACGCGCCGCCGCGCCGCTCTGGGTGAACAGGCCGGTGCCGTTGCCGAACGGGTTGGCGTTGACCAGGGCGATGGCTTGGTCGAGGGTGTCGACTTCCAGCACCACCAGCACCGGGCCGAAGATTTCCTGGGTGTAGATCTGCATGTCGGTGGTCACGCCGGAGAACAGAGTTGGGCCGACGAAGTTACCGTCTTCGAAACCCGGCACCTTGATGCCGCGGCCATCCAGCTCCAGCTTGGCACCTTCTTTTACGCCGCTTTCGATCAGGTCGAGAATGCGTGCCTTGGCGCGCTTGGAGATTACCGGACCCACATCGGTACCGGCTTCGCTGCCGGCGTTCACCTTGAGCTTTTGCGCCAGGGCCTTGAGGTCCGGCAGCCATTGCTTGGCCGCGCCTACCAGCACCACCACGGAAGTTGCCATGCAACGCTGACCCGCCGCACCGAAACCGGCACCGACCAGGGCGTTCAGGGTTTGTTCGCGATTGGCATCCGGCAGCACCACGGCGTGGTTCTTGGCGCCCATCATGGATTGCACGCGCTTGCCATGTTTACCGGCGAGGTCGTAGACGTGAGTCCCCACGGCGGTCGAACCGACGAAGGACACGGCCTTGATATCTTTGTGGGTGCACAGCGCATCCACCACGTCCTTGCCGCCGTGAACCACGTTCAGCACGCCGGCTGGCACCCCGGCTTCCAGCGCCAGTTCAACCAGCAGCAGGGTCGACAGCGGGTCCTGTTCCGATGGCTTGAGTACGAACGTGTTACCGCAGGCAATGGCCATCGGGAACATCCACAGCGGAATCATTGCCGGGAAGTTGAACGGGGTGATGCCGGCGCACACGCCGATCGGCTGGCGCAGGGTGTAGGTATCCACACCGCCGGCGACGTTTTCAGCGAATTCGCCCATCTGCAGGGTGCCGATGGAGCACGCGTGCTCGACCACTTCCAGGCCACGGAAAATGTCGCCTTCAGCGTCGGCAATGGTCTTGCCCTGCTCGGCACTCAGGACCACGGCGATGCGCTTGGAGTGCTCGCGGATCAAGGCTTGCAGCTTGAGCATGATGCGCATGCGCGCACCGATCGGCGTCAGCTTCCAGGTCTGGAAGGCGCGATGGGCGGCGTCGATGGCAGCGTTGACTTCTTCAGGGGTGGAAAACGGTACGCGGGCCAGCACTTGCTGGGTAGCGGGGTTGACGATGTCTTGCCATTCGGTGGTCCTGGATTCGACCCACTCGCCGTTGATCAGCAGCTTGACCTGTTTTACGGAAATATCGGCAGATGCGTTCATGTGGTCTCCAATTCTTGTAGGTATGCAGAGAACCAAGGCGTTGAATCGCCTTGAGGATGAGGCGTTCGGACTGTTTTTGGAGTATAGATGTGCAAACTTCTAATAAGAACGCACATAAAAGCCGGTCCAATATGCAAAAAAACATCACGTCACTGGGCTCCCTGAACTGGGATGACCTGAAGTTTTTCCTCGAAGTCGCGCGTACCCGCAAGGCCAGCGTCGCTGCCAAGCGCCTGGCGGTGGACTACACCACGGTGTCACGGCGCATCAGTTCCCTTGAAGGATCGTTGGGCACTCTCCTGTTTGAAAAGTCCCGGACCAACGGCTTCGTATTGACCACCGAAGGCCAGCGCCTGCTGGGTTACGCCGAGTCCATCGAAAGCACGTTGCACATGGCCTGCGAACAGGTCTCCGGCTCCGGCGTGGCGCTGTCCGGCCACGTGCGCATGGGCTGCACCGAAGGGTTCGGCAGCTTCTTCGTTACCCCGCAACTGAGCCACTTCGTCGACACCTACCCGGCGATCTCGGTGGACATCCTGCCCCTGCCCCACTTCATCAGCCTGTCCAAGCGCGAGGCGGATATCGTCATCGCCCTGGAACGGCCGGAGCATGGGCCGTACGTGTGCTGCAAGCTGTGCGACTACAAGCTGCAGCTGTACGCGACGCAGGAATACCTGGACCAGCACCCGCCCATCCGCCGGGCGGCGGACCTGGCCGAGCATCCGTTTATCAGCTACGTGGATGATTTAGCGTTCAGTTCGGAGCTGCTGTACCTGGCCAATGTAGTGCCCGGCGCCAGCGCCAGTTTGCGCAGCACCAGCGTGATTGCGCAGTACGTGGCGGCGCAGCAAGGGCGCTCGCTGGCGATCCTGCCGTGCTTTTTGGCGGCACAGGACCCGCGGTTGCTGCCGGTGCTTTCGAAGGAGATAAACATTACGCGGCAGTTCTGGATGTACTGCCGCGAGGACTTGAGGAAGTTGAAACGGATCACCCTGCTGTGGGATTACATCCGTGAGGTGACGGAGCAGAATCAGCCGTTGTTGATGGGGGAAACGCGGGAGATGGTGTTTGCCGATTAAATAAAATGTGGGAGCCGGGCTTGCCCGCGATAGCAGTGTGTCAGTCACCCAATACATCAACTGATCCACCGCCATCGCGGGCAAACCCGGCTCCCACATTGATTGCATTCCAACTCGAACTGCCCGAAAGCCAGACTAGTCCGCAATCACCACAATCGACACCCGGCGATTCTCGGTGCGCCCCGCCGCTGTCGCGTTGGACGCCACCGGCTCGCTGCTGCCCAGCCCGCGCAGTTGTACGTTTTCTTCTTTCATCCCAACGCCTGCCAACACGTGCGCGACGCTTTTGGCTCGGCGCAGGGACAGTTGCTGGTTGTAGGTTTCCTTGCCCGAGGCGTCGGTGTGGCCGTCGACCCGCACGCGCTCAATGCCCACGCCCAGCAGCGCCTTGCCGATGCGCTGGACGATCTCGGTGCTGGGGGCATTCAGACTTTCGACGTCGCTGCCAAACAGCACCTTGCCCGAGAGGCCGAAGGCCCAGCCTTCGTCAGTCAGTTCAAAACCCTGCTGTTTGAGCACGGCGATTTGCGCCGGTGTCAGGCCTTTGGGCGGCGGGGTCTGGCAGCCGCTCAGGGCGAGCAGAGCCACGAGCAAGGTGATGAATAAAAAGCGTGCGGTCGAGAACAAGGGATCAACTCCTGTGTTGAACGTCGGCGGCGGGGGACTCAGATTCCGCCGTTTGCTGGCCACCCTGGGAAAGCCGTTTGGCCTGGTACATCGCCGCATCGGCGGCGTTGAGCAGGTTACCGGGGGTGGCGCCATGATCGGGGTAGACGGCGATGCCGATACTGAGTGAGGTCAATACGTGGGCGTCGCCGGGCAGCGCAATGGGCGCGTCCATGCTGGCGATGATTTTTTCGGCAATGCGCTGGGCGTCCTCAAGTCGGTGCAGAGGCGACAGCAAGATGGCGAATTCATCGCCGCCCAGGCGTGCCACCAGGTCGTCTTCACGCAGTTGCGCACGAATGCGCGTAGCCACTGCCACCAATACCGCATCGCCGGCGGCGTGGCCGAAGTTGTCGTTGATGTCTTTAAAGCGGTCGCTGTCGAGGAACAAGACCGCCACTTTCTCGTTGAGCTTGGCGGCGCTGCGCAGGGCGCGGATCAGCCGACCTTCGAAGAACGCACGGTTGGGCAGCCCGGTCAGGCTGTCGTGGCTGGCCTGGTGGGCGAGGGTTTCGTTTTCGCTTTGCAGGTGGGTCTGCCAGGCCTCCAGTTCGTCGAGCAGGGCATTGAAGTCATTGCCCAGGCTGTCGAGTTCGGCGATTTTCGCCGGCGGTACGCGTCGGTCAAAGGCCCGCTCGCTTCGGGCGGCGTGGGCCACCGAGGCCAGGCTGTGCAACGGCCCGGTGATGCCGCGTAACAAACGCCGCGCCAGGTACAGTGCAACCCAGGCGCTGAGGGCGGTGCACACCAGAATCCCGGCCAGGCCGCTGAGCAGGAAGCGCAACAGGCTGCCGCCGTGGCCGGTCAGGTGCACGCTGCCGATGACCTGGCCCTGATGCAGGATCGGCTGGGTGATGGGCTGTTCGAGCAGGGCATGCGCCAACTGCAGCTCAATCATCGACAGCATCCCGGTTTCAGGGCGCTCCCAGTGGGCCAGTTGCTTGCCGTCGACGTTGAAGACTTCCGCCTCGGCCACTTCTTCCTCCGAGGCGATCACGCCCAACGCCTCGGTGGCCGCCGCGCTGTCGTTGAACACCACGGCCGCTTCCACGGTGTAGTTGATGGAGCGGGCGATCAGGTGCAGATTGTGGTCGGCATACACCCGCAGCGCGAGCACGCCGAGCAGGGTCAGGGAAATACTGGCCATGCTGACGGCCATCAGCGCCAGGCTCAGGTGCCCGCGCCCGATCACTGAACGCAAGGTTGGACGCACTGGCGCCTTATCGACACTCATGACCCCGGCGCTCGACGTCGGGACAGCTGCAGCACACTCGGATGAATGCGCACACCGCTACGGGCAACGGAATCCAGGTTGACCTCGAACGACACCTGTTCGTCGGCTACCCGCAGGCAGAACAGGCTGCCCACGGTGCATTGGTCGCCGCCTTCGCTGATGCTGAGCACCGGATGGCCGATCAATGCCGCGAACAGGCGGCTGCGCTCGTCGCTGGTCAATTGGCCGATGTACACGGCATCGCAGGCATTGGCGATGTCTGGATGGTCGGCCAGCAAACGCTGCACCACTACCGGACGGCCGGTAGCCTGGGTGGTGCCTTTGACCAGGTCATCGGTGTATTGGGTTGGCCCGACGATGCACAAACGCAATTGCGCGGGCTCTACCGGCCAGCGGGCGTAACTGAGGATACCCAGGACCACTTGGGTGACGGCCTTGGCCCGCTGATCGGCCATGCCGGCAGGCGGCTGGGCAAAAACGAGGGGCGTGAACACGCACAGAAGCGCCAACAGCAGCATTCGTCTCCAGCTCAAACTTCGCTCTGTGGGCGAGACAGCCACGTTCATGCAGCGATTCTCTTTGATCTTCTCGGGATGATGCCGCAACGATAGCACAACGGCGGAAACCCCCCGAGGCGACACCCAGGAGGATTCCGACATTTTATTAAGAAAAATCACACATTTGGATCAGAAAATTTAGATGTCCCATCGGTCAGCTTCTTTGACGATCAAGTGCCCAGTTCCAGCATCAGCCCACTCAAGCGTTTCACCTTGCGGCTCACCGCCTCTTCGAATACGCCACCCCGCGGTTCGATCAGGCTGAACCAGTCCTTGGCGCGGGTGATGCCGGTGTAGATCAGCTCTTTGGTGAGCACCGGGTTCAAGGCGTCCGGCAAAATCAGTGCGGTGTGGGTGAATTCAGAGCCCTGAGATTTGTGCACCGTCATCGCGTAGACGGTTTCGACGTCGTTGAGCCGGCTGGGCAACACAAACCGTACGCCGCCCTGGCCATCGTTGCGCGGGAACGCGACGCGCAGAACCTGCGGCCCGCCGTCGCTTTCGGGCAGCTTGAGGGCGATACCGATATCGCCGTTCATCAGGCCCAGGCCGTAATCGTTGCGAGTCATCAACACCGGGCGCCCTTCGTACCATTGCTGGTCGCTGTCGATCAGCCGAGCCTTGAGCAGCGCGGCGGTAATGCGCAGGTTCAGGCCCTCCACGCCCCATGGGCCCTTGCGTACGGCACAGAGCAGCTGGAAAGCGTCGAAGGCTTTCAGCAGCTTTTGCGCCCAGAGCGTCCAGGCCTCGTCATCCCGTGGCGTCTCCAGGGACGGACGCGCGGTCTGCAGCAGTTTCAGGTAATGGCGATAACCGTGGGCACCGTCGCCATGGCCGTCCAGCACCAGGCGCTCCAGGGCATGGTCCTGCTCGCCCTTGAGGCTGACGCAAAACAGGTCGGCATGGCTGCGGGCAGCCAGCAGTTTGCGGGCCTGCTCAGGGTTTTGCTGGTTGACCCAGCGGGCCAGCTGGCCAATGCCGCTGCCTTCGCCGAAACGCCGCGAGTAACGCAGCATCACCACTTGTTGCGCCAAGGGGTGGCTACCGTCGAGGTCTTCCTGCAGGCCGCTGGCGCCGAGGTCTTCGCCGCTGACCTGTTGCAGCCACTGGCGGGTTTGCGGGCTGTAGAAACCGGCTTCGGCGTCGCGGCACAAATCCCCCAGCACCGCCCCGGCTTCAACCGAGGCCAACTGGTCCTTGTCACCCAGCAGCACCAGGCGAGCATGGGGTGGCAAGGCGTCCAGCAGGTTGGCCATCATTTCCAGGTCGATCATCGAGGCTTCGTCCACTACCAGCACATCCAGGGGCAACGGATTGCCGATGTGATGCCGGAAGTGTCGGGTGCCGGGACGGCTGCCGAGCAAACGGTGAACGGTGGTGACCTGGGTCGGGATTTTGTCCTTCACCGCATCAGGCACTTTCAGCGACAGCACTTGCTGGCTGATGGACTCGGTCAAGCGCGCGGCCGCCTTGCCGGTGGGCGCCGCCAGACGGATGCGCAACGCGCTGCCCGCTTCCACGGCGGGGGCCTGCAACAGCGCAAGCAAACGCACCACCGTGGTGGTCTTGCCGGTACCCGGCCCGCCGGTGACGATGCTGAATGCACCGCGGGTGGCCAAGGCGCAGGCGAGTTTTTGCCAGTCGACAACACCGTCTGGCGGGGCCTGGTCGAACAGGCGATTCAGGCGTTCGGGCAGATCGGCGGCAACGCTTTCCCGGGTGGCGAGTCGCAGGCGCAAAGCGCTGTCGATGCGCCGTTCGTAGGTCCAGTAGCGGCGCAAGTACAGGCGTTTGCCCGACAGCACCAGTGGCCGGCTTTGCGCCTCCTCGCTGCCGTCGACGGCCAGTGCCACCAGACGGCTGGCGGCCAGGGCATGGCACCAATGGGCGCCGTCCAGGCCGTCGAGCAACTGTGATGGCAGCAGCATGACGCCGGTTTGCACATCGCCTTCGGGTGGCAGCGACAGAGCGAAATCCGGGGCCTTGAGGGTTTCGAACAGGTCCAGGCATACATGGCCATGGCCCAGTTGGTGGCTGGTCAGGGCCGCGGCCAGCAGGACTAAAGGGTCAGCCTGCGGATCGAGTTCGTGGAGGAAGCCGACAAAGGCCTTGTCCAGCGCGCGCAACCAGCCGCGCTGCACCCAGAGATCGAGCAGTTGCACCAGGTCGGCGGCGCGGCTGAGGGGCGTCAGCTCCTCAAGCGGTAACGGCGACAGGCTCATAGCAGCTCTCCTTGTTCCCAGGCGGGCTCGGCCTTGGGTGGTAGCGGTTTGCCCTGGAACAGCAGGTCCAGGCTTTCGATCAATTCCCGGGGTGGTCGGGTGAAATACGCGCCCTGGCTCGCGGAATGGGTGCCTCGCAGGAACAGGTACAACGCGCCGCCGACGTGACGGTCGTAGTCGTACTCCGGCAGCCGAGCCTTCAGCTGGCGATGCAGGGCCAGCAGGTAAAGTACGTATTGCAGGTCGTAACGATGGTCGAGGATCGACAGTTCCATGGCCTGCTGCGTGTAGGCCGAATCATCGGGACCAAGCCAATTGGATTTGTAGTCGGCCACGTAGTAGCGGCCTTCGTGCTCAAAGGTCAGGTCGATAAAACCCTTGAACATGCCATTGAGCAGCACCGGTTCGGCGGCCACGCGGGATACGCCATTGTGAGTGTGCTGGCACACCAGTTTGTCGAGTGCGAGGACGTCGACCTTGTGGCTGGCAAACCAGAACTCCATTTCGATCTGGTACTGCCGCAACTCGCTAAGGGCCACCTGCCCGTTGCCCAGCGGCAACCGGGCTTGCAACAGATGCCCGAGCCAACCGCCGAGTGTGCCGATCCAGCCTTCCCAGCCGCGTCGGTTGCAGCGGCGGGCGACCGCATCTTCGATGGCCTCCGGGGTTACATTGAAGCCTTCGCCGCCCGCCCATTCCAGCAGGCCATGGAGAAAGGTGCCGGGATTCGGCCCGCGTGGGAAACGGTGAATATCGCCACCGGAAGCCGGCACTTCGCGTGGGGCATCCGGGTCGAGGCGTTCGTCATCGAACAGCTTCTGCGCTTGTGGGCTTTCCGGCGCTTCGAGGCTCGCCGCACTCATGCTCTCGCCGATACGCAGCGCACTGTAGGAAGCGATCCACCAGTTTTCTGCCGCCTTGCGCTTGGGCAGCAGCGGCGCGAGCAAGGTGGCTTCGTTACGCGGCGGGTGGAATACGACCGCATCGGCCTCGGGGATTTCTGCGTAATGCAGTGCCGGGCAACCTTCCTGCAGGTCAAGCAACCAGCGGGCCAGGCCGCCGGACTCGCCAAGTGAAGCGCCGCCGCCGAGCAAGTAGCCCAGGGCCGACAGGTGCAGCACCGAGCTGTTGTTATTGCCACGCTTGAGGTCGGCGATGCCCAGCCAGCAGGCGTGTTTGGCGCGAGTCAGCGCCACGTAAAACAGACGCAAGTCTTCGGCCAGCCGTTCATCGTCGGCTTGGGCGATCAACTCGGCGGTGGGCCTGAGGCTGACCTGGGATTTACCGTTTGCGTCGTGGTAATGCAACGGCAGGCGGCTGCCATCCACCGGTTTTGCCGAGCAAATGAACGGCAGGAAAACCAGGTCGTATTCCAGCCCCTTGGATTTGTGGATCGTTACCACTTTGACCAGCTGTTCATCACTTTCCAGGCGCAGGATCTGCTCTTCACCGGCCTGGCCGGAAAGCGCGAGATGTTCGGCCAGATGGCGAATCAGCGCTTGTTCACCGTCCAGCTCTGCGGCCGCCTGTTGCAGCAATTCCGAGAGGTGCAACAGGTTGGTCAATACCCGCTCGCCATCGCCGCGGGTGATCAGGGTTTGCGGCAATTTGAAGTCGTGCAACAGGCGCCGCAGCATCGGCAGCACGCCTTGGGTGCGCCAGATCGTACGGTAATCGCGGAACTGCATTACGCGTTGTTCCCACGCCAGTTCGTCCTGGTTCAGACGCTCCAGTTCGGGCAGCGACAGGTTCAAGGTGACGCAAGCCAGGGCGGCGCGCAGTGGGCGCTCGACGTCCGGCTCGGCACAGGCCTTGAGCCAGGCCAGCAGGTCGTGGGCTTCCTGGGCGGCGAACACGGAATCCTTATCGGAGAGGTAAACGCTGCGCACGCCACGGGTAGCCAGTTCACCGCGCACGGCCTGGGCTTCCTTGCCGTCGCGCACGAGGATGGCGATGTCTGACGGCAGCACGCCTTTGAAGCTAGCGTCTTTGCCGAGGAATCCGGCAGTTCCCTGCTGGCCGCCATTGAGTAACGCGACGATTTGACTGGCACAGGACGCGGCCAACTGTTGGCGGTAGAGCACGCCGGAGATCGGCTGGTCGGTGGGTAGATGCCAGAGATTCAGCGCAGGCAACGTCTGACCGTTGACCTGCAGTTGTTCCTTACGGCCTTGGGACAATACCGACTGGAACGGCACCGGATTCGTACCGTCTGGTTCACGGAACAGGAACGCTCCACGGCCTTTTTCTGCGCGCTGGAATACGTGGTTTACCGCCTCGACCATGGCGTGGCTCGAACGGAAGTTGGTGCCCAGGGTGTGATGGCGGCCGGTGGTGGACTGGCGCGCGCGCAGGTAGGTGTAGATGTCGGCGCCACGGAAGGCGTAGATCGCCTGCTTTGGGTCGCCGATCAGGAACAGGCCGCTGTCGAGGTGGTTTTCTTCGATGCGGTAGATACTGTCGAAGATGCTGTATTGCACCGGGTCGGTGTCCTGGAATTCGTCGATCAGGGCGACCGGGAATTGCTCGCGGATCACGCTGGCCAAACGCTCGCCGCCGTCGGCTTGCAGGGCGGCGTTGAGGCGGATCAGCATGTCGTCGAAGCCCATTTCGGCGCGCCGGCGCTTTTCTTCTTCGAAGCGTTTTCCCACCCAGCCGGCGGCGTGTTGCAGCACAGCAGCATCGGGCGTTGGCAGGGCGTCGAGGCTGGCCTTGAGACTGGCCATGGCGTCGATACCCGGATGGCGGGGTGGTTCGCCTTTCCAGGCTTCGGCCATGCCGTCGGGGGTCAGGCGGGTGAAACCGGTGCCGATGTCCAGTTGTTCGAGAGACTCGTCAGCTGCCCAGGCGCTGATTTTTTCGAACCAGGGTTCAAAGTAACGGGCTTGCATCTTGCGACCATCGACGGTTTTGGCGGCGACGGCCTGCAGGCAAATGTTGCGCAATTCTTCTGCCCATTGTTGCCAGGGTGCCTTGAGCGCGACGAGTGCTTGGCGACGCTCTTGCAGGCATTCGTTGATCAGCTCGGCGGGGTCACGCGTTTCATCCGTGGGCCGCTCGCTGCCGAACAGCGCGCGTACCCGTGGCATCAGGGCCGCCGGGCCGCCCCAATTGTTGCGCACCCAGTTCAGCGCATCGTCGTGCATCGGGTAGCAGAACAGCCGCCAGTAGTCGCGCAGCACTTCGCCGAGCAGGTCGCTGTGGTCGGTCTCCAGGGTCTGGGTGAACAGGCTCCCGCTGTCGAAGGCGTGCTCGCGCAGCATGCGCTGGCACCAGCTGTGAATGGTCGAGACGGCGGCTTCATCCATCCACTGGGCGGCGATGTCCAGGCGATTGGCGCAGCCGGGCCATTGTGCGGGGCTGTATTGGTCGCGCAGTTCGGCGATCAACGCGTCGGGTTCTTCGATTTCTTCGCGGAAAAAACGCGCGGCTTCTGCCAGGCGGATTCGGATGCGTTCACGCAGCTCTTTGGTGGCGGCATCAGTAAAGGTCACGACGAGAATTTGCGGCGGCAGCAACTCGCGACCGAAGCCCGATTCGTCCCCTCCGTGGCCGAGTACCAGCCGCAGGTAGAGCGCCGAGATGGTAAATGTCTTGCCTGTGCCGGCACTGGCTTCGATCAGTTGGCTGCCCTTGAGCGGGAAGGCCAGGGCCAGGGGTTTTGTACCGCTCATGCGCTGGCCTCCGCGCTGGTGAGTGATCGCCAGGGAGCGTTGATCAACGGTCGATAGAGGGTTTCGCACCAGCCTTCGAACTCTTCGCTGGCCATCAAGGCGGCGTAGTCGGGGAACTGTCGGATGAGCGCAGGGCTTTCACGGCGCTCGCCGTCGCTGGTTTGGCCGTCGCCTTCGTAGGCTTTGCTGGCGGCGGCTTGCGCTTTGGCCGGGTCGGTTTGACCGAGCCAGGCGAATGCGGTTTTAACGGCGACCGGCAGTGGTTCGCTCATGCCGGTTTTCCAGGCGAGCAGCAGGTTGCCGAGGAGCTCCCGGGCTGTGGCTTGCTCAAGTGGGGCCAATAGCAGTGTGTCGTCGCTGGCGACCAGGCCGGTACTTAACGGAAGACCGCAGGCGCAGGCCACCAGGTGGTTGACCCATGGGCGAATCAGGCGATGCCACTTACGGGTCTTGATCGAGCCGATGCTGTTGGGGATGGCGGTGACGCTTAGAAAGCCGCCATCGCTGCGTTGATGCAGGCCACTGATCCAACCTTCCAGTTGGATGCCTTGATGCTCAAAACTGATCGGTTCGGCGCTGGTGTGCGCAGTGGGCCAGAGTGCCAGGAGTTGCTGGTAACGCTGCAACAGGTCGGGCAGAGGCTCGATCAGTTCTTTGCGCAGGCATTCGCCGAAACCAACCATCGGCAACAAGCCACTGCCTTGCAGACGCAGGGCCTGGGCGTTGAGGGCTTCGTCGAGGTTGTCGGGGCGGGTGAGTGCCGCCGTGAGCAAACTGTCGCTCAGGTTATAGCGCTGCAGTGCATCGAGGACGAAGGGTTCTTCATCTTCCAGCGGGACTTCGGCGGCTTCGAAAAACACTTTCAGGCGCTGGCTGAAAAAGTGTTTGACCGGGTTGCGCAGGAAGTCTTGCAGTTGGCCAAGGCTCAGCGGTTCTTCCTGGGTGTAGGGTGCGAGGCTGCCGGTATCGGGCAGGCTGTCCGGGATTGCGTGGAGCAACTGCCATTCGCGGGCGTAGCTGAACAGCTCGTCACCTTCATGGAAGTAGCGGGCGCTGAAGGGCTGGAGCGGGTGTTCCTGGGTGGTGGCTTCCAGGAGTGGTTCGCCACTGGTGGTGTGCCAGCCGCTGGCAATGTGGTCGCGCAACTGCCCGATCAGGACCGATGCCGGGCGGTCACTGTTGTCGCGGATACTGCGGCCGACCCAACTGATGTAGAGCTGGTCGCGGGCGGAGAGCAGGGCTTCGAGCAACAGGTAGCGATCGTCTTCGCGACGTGACCGATCGCCTGGGCGGTAGTCGCTGCCCATCAGGTCAAAGTCCAGCGGCGGTTGTGCGCGTGGGTAGTCGCCATCGTTCATGCCAAGTAGGCAAACCAGCTTGAATGGGATCGCGCGCATGGGCATCAAGGTACAAAAATTGACAGCTCCCGCGAGGAAGCGCTGGGACAGCCGGCCTTGGTCGAGGCCTGCCAGCCAGGCCTCGCGGACTACGGTCAGGGGTAATTCGTCATGCAGTCCGACGGACTCGCAGGTCTCCAGCCAGGTTTCTCTCAGTTGCTCGAGTTGACCCAACAGGTAGTCGTCGTGCTCGTTGCTCGGGAGGAAGAACAACTGCATCAGGTTTTGCAGGCGCTCGCCCCACTCTGTCGGCGCGGCAGGTTGCGAAAGTGCCTGGTGGGCATCGTGCAGCGCATCGAGCAGTGCGACTAGCGGGCCGATCAAGGCCGCATCGAGGCCGCCGATTTCATCGTACGGCTCGATGCCATCGCAGGCAGAGCCCGTACCAACGGCGTAGCCCAGGAGCATGCGACGTAGGCCGAACCGCCAGCTGTTTTGCTCCAGCTCCTGGGGCAAGCCGAGGCCGGCGCGTTGTTCGGCGTTGAGGCCCCAACGGATACCGGCGCCTTCGATCCAGCGGTGCAGGGTCGGCAGGTCGCGTTCCTTGATGGCGAAGCGTTCCCGCAGTGCCGGGACGTCGAGCAGGTCGAGGATTTCGCTGACCGGAAAGCGGCTGTCCGGGAGCTTGAGCAGGTGCTCGACGGCGATCAGTAACGGATCGCGGCCGCGCTGGCCCTGGTCCGTAAGCGTGAACGGAATGAAGCGTAGGTCGCTTCTTTCAAGCTGGCCGAATACGGCGCGAATATGCGGCGCGTAGCTGTCGACGTCGGGGACCATGACGATGATGTCCCGTGGGCGCAGCGTGGGGTCGGCGCTGAAGCGCTGCAGTAACTGGTCGTGAAGAACTTCAACTTCGCGTTGGGCACTGTGGGCGATGTGGAAGCGAATGGAAGTGTCGCGCGCCAGGTCGACGCTTGGCCAGAGTTCACGGGTTTCGTTGAGGGGGCGCAGTTCGAGGATGTCGTCCTGAAGTTGGTTGAGCAAGGTGGTGGGCTCGCTCTCGCTGAACAGGTCGATACGACCGTCACGGAATGCCGAGCGGTAACTGTTGGGGTCGTCGTAGCTGTCCAACAGGTTGATGTAGTCGCGACCTTGCTTACCCCAGGCAGCGAGCAGCGGGTGGGCGTGCTGATGCAGGGTTTGCGGGTCGATGGTGACCGGCATTCCGGCCTTGCGTGCCTGGCGCTTGTATTCGTTTCGGAGCAGGTCTTTGTCGGCGACGATGTCGGACCAGTGATGGCGACAAGGGTTGTGCACACACAGCAGCACCTGGCTGAAACGGGCGAGGCCGGCAAGGGCTTCCAGCGCTTGGGCTGGCAAGGAGGAAATGCCGAAGACGATCACGCGGGAGGGCAGGCCTATCGGTGCCTGCTCCAGGCTATTGATGCGCTCGATAAAGCGTTGGTGAACTCCGGCGCGACTTTGAGCCATGCCCTCCTCTCCTACGTCCAACAGCAGGGCGCGCCATAGTTCGGCTTGCCAGCAGTTGGCCGGGCTCAAAGGTTTGGATTCGCCACGGCCATTGCGCAGTTGATGGCGACCGGCAGCCCAATCTTCCAGCCAGTCGGCACGGTAGACCTGGTATTGGTCGAACAGGTCGGCGAGGCGTTCCGCGAGTTGGTAGCGTTTGCGCAGATCCGTATCGTGGGTCAGGAAGCGTTGCAGGGGTTCGAAATGGGGCTGATCGATCAGCTCCGGCAACAGGCGCATGAGACGCCAGGTCAGTGGGGCTTTATCCAGCAGGGACTTGGGCGGGATTTCGTCTTTGCCCAGGACCATGCGATAGAGCTGCCACATGAAGCTACCGGGAAGCTGCACATCAATAGCGGCAGCGATGCCGCAACCGCCCATGTCGTCGTCTTCAGGGTCTTCAGCCAGCGCCAGTTTCAGCCACTGGGCAATGCCGTTGCTTTGTACCAGGGCGATTTCGTTTTCCAGGGGAGCCAGCGGGTAACGGCGCATCCAGCTGACAACCAGGCTGCGCAGCTCATCCAGGCGGTTGCCGTGAACCACCATGAATCCAGCACTGAGGGACGTCGCATCCGGCATAACGGCTTCCTTGGGAAAAGCAAAATCGAGGGATGGACTTTAGCATTGAAGACAATCGTAGGCTGCAAGTGAGGAACACTTGGAGACGCTCGCCATACTTTCCGACCGCGCAAAACAAAACCCCTGACTGCATAAGCAATCAGGGGTTCTGGA
>NZ_JBSVWQ010000113.1:0-18917 GCF_054071215.1 Pseudomonas sp. SDO5522_S412
CAAAATCTTGGGAGCGCTGCGCACTCCAGCGGGAGCAAGCTCCCTCGCCACAGATGCAGTACTCAGCCTCAGTTATGCGAGGCTTTTGCTCACCACTTCAAACACATCGCTGGACAGCTCGCCCGAAGCGCGAATCCGCTCCAGCTCGCCTTTCATCAGCGCCTGCCGCACGCTGTCGTACTTGCGCCAGCGGGTCAACGGCGCCAATTGCCGCGAAGCAATCTGGGGGTTGAAGCCATTCAACTGGATCACCAGGTCCGCCAGGAACCGATAGCCCGAACCATCCGCCGCGTGGAAGTTGATCAGGTTCTGCCCGGCAAACGCGCCCACCAGTGCCCGCACCTTGTTCGGGTTCTTGATGTTGAACGCAGGGTGCTGCATCAACGTCTTGACCCGCTCCAGCGCGCCCGGCAAACCATTGCCCGCCTGCACGCTGAACCACTGGTCCATGACCAGCGGGTTGTCCTTGAAGTTCTCGGCAAACACCGCCAGCGCCTTGGCTTTCTCTTCTTCGAACGGCGAGTTGACCAGCACCGCCAGGGCCGTCAGGCGCTCGGTCATGTTGTCGCACGCGTCGAACTGTTCAAGGGTCGCCGCCAGCACTTCCGGCTTGCCGCTGAGCATCAGGTACGACAGCGCAATGTTCTGCAAGGCGCGACGGGCAAAGTGTTCCGCCTCGGCCACGTACGGGGTTTTCTTCGACAGGTCGCGATTGGCCTGGTAACGCAGCCACAGGCCTTCGAACAGGTTGTCGGCCAACTGCTTGCGAGCAAACTCGCGGGCCGCGTGGATGGCGTCGACATCCGCCACTTCGCTGATTTCGGTCAGGTAGGCTTCGCTCGGCAGCGAGAGCATCTCGGCGACCATCGCCTGATCCAGGCTTTCGTCGCTCAATACGCTGCGCAATGCGGTGATCAGGCGTTGATCCAGCACCAGCGCCTTGCCCTGCTGATGTTGGGCAATCAGCTCCTGCAACACCTGCACCGACAGCTGCTGGCCGGCGTCCCAGCGATTGAAGCCATCGCTGTCGTGCTGCATCAGGAACATCAGTTGGTCGCGGTTATACGGGAAGCTCAGCTTCACCGGCGCCGAGAAGCCACGCAGCAGCGACGGCAGCGGGTGCTCGGCGATGTCGACAAAGGTGAAGGTCTGTTCGGCTTCGGTCACCGAGATCACGCGGGACGTGGCGCCGGCAGCGGTTTCACCGGCCAGGCGCAAGGCGATGCCCGCGCCCTTCCCGTCCAGCAGGCCCAGCTCAACCGGAATCACGAACGGCAGTTTTTCCACCTTGTCCGGGGTTTCCGGGCAGCTTTGACGGAAGGTCAGGCTGTAGGTTTTAGCCACCGCGTCGTAGGACTCGCTCACCGCCAGACGTGGCGTACCGGCCTGGCTGTACCAGCGCTTGAACTGGGTCAGGTCAGCGCCGTTGGCGTCTTCCATGGCCTTGATGAAGTCATCGCAGGTCACAGCCTGGCCGTCGTGGCGTTCGAAGTACAGGTCACTGCCTTTGCGGAACCCTTCGGCGCCGAGCAAGGTTTGGATCATACGGACGACTTCCGAGCCCTTTTCGTACACGGTCAGGGTGTAGAAGTTGGAGATCTCGATAAAGCCGTCCGGACGCACGGCGTGGGCCATGGGGCCGGCATCTTCGGCGAACTGGTGAGTGCGCAGATAAGCCACGTCCTGGATGCGCTTGACGGTGGCCGAATTCATGTCGGCAGAGAACTGCGAATCACGGAACACCGTGAAGCCTTCCTTCAGCGACAGCTGGAACCAGTCGCGGCAAGTCACGCGGTTGCCCGACCAGTTGTGGAAGTATTCGTGGGCAACGATCGCCTCGACTCGCTGGTGCGCGGCGTCGGTGGCGGTTTCGGCACGGGCCAGCACGGCGCTGGAGTTGAAGATGTTGAGGCCCTTGTTTTCCATGGCGCCCATGTTGAAGTCGTTGACCGCGACGATCATGAAGATGTCGAGGTCGTACTCACGGCCATAGACTTCCTCGTCCCAGCGCATGGATTTCTTCAGGCTGTTCATGGCGTGCTGGCACTTATCGATGTTTTCTGGCTCGACATAGATACGCAGCGCCACGGTGCGCTCGGTCATGGTGGTGAAGGTGTCTTCGACACACCACAAATCACCGGCCACCAGTGCAAACAGGTACGCCGGCTTCTTGAACGGATCTTCCCAGGTCGCCCAGTGCCGGCCGTCTTCGCCAGGGCCGGAAGCAATCGGGTTGCCGTTGGACAGCAACACCGGGTAGCTGTGTTGCTCGGCGATCACCGTGGTGGTGAACACGCTCATCACGTCCGGACGGTCGAGGTAATAGGTGATCTTGCGGAAACCCTCGGCCTCGCACTGGGTGCAGAACATGCCGCCGGATTTGTACAGGCCTTCCAGGGCGGTATTGGTTTCCGGGTGGATCTTCACCGTGGTGTCGAGGGTGAAGGTCGCGCTGGTGGGGTGCACGGTCAGGTGGCTGTCGCTCAACTGGTAGTCGGCGTCGGTCAGTTCCTGGTCGGCCAGGTTCACCGACAGCAGCTCCAGCTGCTGCCCGTCCAGCACCAGCGGCGGCAAGCCGGCGCCGCGCTCGGGGTTGCGGCGCATCACCAGCTGCGCGTGGACCAGGCTATGGTCCTCGAACAACTCGAAGGTCAGGTGCGTCTCGTCGATCAGGTAATCCGGCGCCTGATAGTCCTTCAGGTAAATCATCTTCGGCTGTTCGGTGCGCATGTCTGTCGTCCTTCTACTGATGCACGGCGAGCTGGTAGGCCGTGTATTTACGAATATTGATCACGCCGGTATCGAAGATCAGGTATTGGCCCTTGATCCCCATCAGCGTGCCTTCGGCAATCGGGTTCTTGTCCAGGTTGAAGCTGACGATCTTGGTCGGATACTGCTCGATCGGGTAGCGGATTTCGATCGGTTCGATGTCGGTCACCGGTTGGATGGCCTGCAGGCCAAAGCGTTCCTGCAAACCGAGCATGCCTTCGGCACAGCTGGCGAACAGTTCGTCGCGTACCTGCGCAAGGTCGACTGCCTGCGCGTCGCCCTTGAGCAGCGCGCGCCAGTTGGTCTTGTCGGCCACCTGGCTGCGGAACAGGTCTTCGACGAAGCCCGACTGCTGGCGCGTGGCAACGCGCATGATCGGCAGCGCCTGGCTGGCGCCCTGGTCGAGCCAGCGGGTCGGCAGCTGGCTGGCGCGGGTGATGCCGACCTTGATCCCCGACGAGTTCGCCAGGTACACCACGTGGTCGGTCATGCAGAATTTTTCACCCCAGGCCGGATCGCGGCAGGTGCCGGCGTCGTAATGGCAGCGCTCGGGGCTCATGATGCACAGGTCGCACTGGGCCAGTTTGGTCATGCACGGGTAGCAGTAACCCTGGCTGAAACTGGTCTTGGTCTTGCGACCGCAATGGGTGCAATGGATCGCACCGAGGTATTCCAGGCGCACGGTAGTGCCGATCAATGGATTGACCGGCACCTCGGTGTCGCCCAGGCGAAACGCGTATTGAACGGTCGGCTCACCCAACTGCGCCGACATCTTGCTGACTGCACCACGGCCAATCTCAATCAATGGATGGCATCCGACTTGAACAGGATGTTCGGCACCGGCGCCGACTTCGAGGCGCATTCCTGCGGGCCCATGTAGCCGGTGCGCTGGTCTTCCGGCAGGTTCTGCAGTTCCCAGGCGATCACCGCCTGCAACGACAATTCACGCTGCTCGGCGGTGAGCTTGCGGCCATCGGACCATTTGCCGATTTCCACGGCGAGCTTGAGGCTCTCGTAGATGTCCGGGGTGATGTTTTCGATCATTTCGACAAAAGAGGACATAAGACTCTTCCTTAACTAAATAGGAGACATTTTGCGGCGGCTGTACAAGCCACCCAACAAACCGGTCAGGCAACCCATCACCAGGCCACCCACGTGGGCCGCGTTGGCGATTTCGCCGAAGCCGATCATCGAGACCAGGCCCGACAGGCACAGCACCAGCCACACCAGCATCATCACCAACACCCCGCGAGGCAGGCGATACACCGGATTCGGCGACACCCACTGATAGATCCAGCAATGCCCGAGCAAGCCATACAGCACGCCGGACAACCCGCCAAACAGGCCGGGACCACCAAAATAGTATTGAGCGTAGTTCGACACCAGGCTGAACAGCAGGGTCAGGCCCAGCAGGTTGATGCTGCCCTGGCGCAACTCGATGCGTCGCCCCAGCTCCCAGTACCACATGCCGTTCATGGCCAGGTGCAGGATGCCGAAGTGGATCAACATCGGCGTGACGAGGCGCCACCACTGTCCCGACGCCAGGCTGTCGGTCAATGGCGTGAAACGGATGTACTCGCCTGCCACGCTGAACGGCAGGAACGTCAGCCAGCTCATGGCTTGCAGGTTATCCCCCAGCAACGTAACGGCGCCGACGATGATGCTCAGCAGCAACACCAACGCGGTCACCGGGCTGTGGCGAAGCTGCTGGGCAAACCCGGGACGCCTGGTCGACGTCGCCTGCTCGGGAATGTCCAGTTGCTGGTCCGGGTCACCGGCCGGAAAGCGCTGGTACAGGACCTTCACGTCTTCACTGATGGAATCAGGCACCCACAGCACCTGCTCCCCGGCTTCTTCGCTGACGCGATGGGGCACTTGCATGCGTTGCAGAAGCTTGACGAAACCACTCAAATCCACCGCCAGCGGCAGGCGTAACACAGCAACGGTACTCATGAAATAACCTCAGGGCGCTCGACATCGACCCAAACAAATTTACGCGGGTCCAGGCGGGTTTCCTGATCCAGCCGGTACGCCACCAGCTTGCCGTACAGCACCGCGCTGTAGTCCAGGCAGGCCAGGTTCGGGCGGATCGGCGCCGGTTTGCCGCTGCGCCAGTAGTGGCCGACGAACAGCAATGGCTCGTCGACGCCGTAGCGCAGCAGGGAATTCTTTTCAGTGGACGACAGCGGCGTGGCGGCCACAGGTTCCGGCAGCGCATCGGGCTGGAACACGATATCGCCGTAGGTTTTCGGGTCGTCTTCCCAGAACTTGGTGCGGAAGAACGAACGCGTCAGGCCGTCGCCGCCGGTCAGGGTCAAGCCGTCCGGCAGGCGCATGTCGGTGCCGCGCAACAGGCGGTCGAAGGCATTGCTGGCGAAACTGCCGGGCACGGCGGCGGCTTGCAGGAAGTGTTCGTCGATGCAGCCGTCCGGGAAATGCGCGCGCAGGGGCTCGATAAAGCCGTTGTCCCAGCAGGCGTGCACTACGCGGAATCGCCCGGCGTCGACAAACAGCGGCATGTCATAGAACCAGCCGAGGAAATCGTGCCAGTCTGCCGGGTGCTGTTCGAACTGGGTCAGGGTCTCGTGGATCAACCGCGCGTGGCGTGGCGTGTGCTCGCGCACAAACTGCTTGCCGCTGCCCGGGGCGGCGGGCGTGCTCCAGCCCAGCGCGTTGAACTCATGGTTGCCCATGATGCACAGCGCCTGGCCGGCCTCGGTCATGTCGTGGACGATATGCAGCGCCTCGCGAATGCGCGGGCCACGGTCGATGATATCGCCGAGGAACACGGCCATTCGCGAGGGATGGCGCCAGGTGCCGCCCTGCTTGTGGTAACCCAATCGGTCGAGCAAGTGCTCAAGGGTATGAGCGCAACCGTGCACGTCACCAATCAGGTCGTAGCTACGCGCGGGATCGAGCATCAGTCGCCTCCACCCCCCAAGCGGCTGCCCCAGCCCAGCTTGGTCCGGCACACTTCGTAGTAGTTGTGGTCCAGCGGGTGGATCAACCGCAACTTCTGTGCCTTTTTGCTCACGGTGATGGTGTCACCGGGGGCGCAGGTGAAATGGTTCTGCCCGTCGCAGGAGACTTGCGGGTAGATCTGCATGTCTTTTGACACCACGATTTTCAGCTCACTGTTGCCATCGACCACGATAGGCCTGCTGGACAACATATGGGGATACATCGGCACGATCACAATGGCATCCAGCTTGGGATGCATGATCGGCCCACCGGCCGACAGCGCGTAGGCCGTGGACCCGGTCGGCGTGGCGACGATCAGGCCGTCGGCCTTCTGGCTGCACACGAACTGGCCGTCGATGTACAACTCGAACTCGATCATCCGCGTCGACTTGCCGGGGTGCAGCACCACATCGTTGAGGGCGTCGCCCTGGCCGATGGCTTCGCCGTGGCGGCGCACTTCGGCTTGCAGCAGGAAGCGGTTTTCCACCAGGTAGTGGCCGTCCAGCACCTTGGCCACTTCGACTTCCAGCTCGTCGGGGCGAATATCGGTGAGGAACCCCAGGCTTCCACGGTTGATCCCCAGCACCGGCACGTTATGCCGCGCCAGCGCCCGGGCGGCGCCCAGCAGGCTGCCGTCGCCGCCCACCACGATCACCATGTCGCAGACTTCACCGAGCATCTTGCGCGACGAGGTCTGCAGGCCATGGCCCGGGAGGATTTCAGCGATGGTGTCTTCGAGGATCACGTGCAGGTGGCGCTCGAGCAGAAACTTTTTCAGTCGGCGGACGGTGTCCAGCACCTGGGTACTGCCCAGGCGACCGATAATGCCGATATTGCGAAATTGCTCCATGGGGCTCCTGCGGGGTTCGGGTTCTGCAAAAAAGAACGATTATGGGCGAAAGCCGGCGTTACACAAAATCCTTTGTCGCCGCAAACCCCAGACGACAACGGTTCTCAGCCCCCTTCCCGGCTGTAAAAGGCTATGCTCGGACCATGACTCTGTTCCCTGATTTGCAGCACCTGCCCCGCCAACTGCGTCACCCCGAGGTGCGCGATCTCGCGTGGGTGATGCTCGCCCCGCCGATGCTCGCGCAAACGCCGTGGCCACAACGCCACCCGCTGACCGGCAGCGACTGGGTGCAGGCCCCGCATTTGCTGGAGCAGTGGCTGCGCCAGCTGGACCAGGACAGCAGTGCCTTGCTGCATTGGCTGAGCCAGGCACGCACCCGCCGGCTGGGGTTGTATTACGAACGGCTGTGGCAATTCGCCGTGCAGCATGCGCCGGGCGTGGAGCTGCTGGCGGCCAACCTGCCGATCCGCCAGGCCGGGCATACCCTGGGCGAGCTGGACATGCTGCTGCGCGACCGTGACGGTGTGCATCATCTGGAACTGGCGATCAAACTCTACCTCGGGCCCCAGGACGGTAATGGCCGGGACACCGCGCAATGGCTCGGCCCCGGCTGTCATGACCGGCTCGACCGCAAGCTGGCGCACCTGGCCCAGCACCAACTGCCGATTTCCGCCCGGCCGGAGAGCCGCGAAGTCCTGGCCGCGCTGGATATCCAGACCTTTGATGCCCATCTGTGGCTGGGCGGTTATCTGCTCTACCCATGGCCGGGCATGGCGCAGGCGCCGCAGGGCGCGCATCCCCAACACCTGAATGGCCGCTGGCTGCATCAGCGCGATTGGTCGAGGTTTATCGAGCAAAGCCCGGCAGGACGCTGGCAACCGCTGCCCCGCCACGCATGGCTGGCGCCGGCGCACTACCCGGCGAACGAGGCCTGGGACGCGGCCCGGATGCAGCACTGGCTAACCGAACTGGACCCCATGGCGCCCGCGCAGTTGCTGGTGCGCCTGGTGGAAAACAGCGAAGGCGAATGGGAAGAAGCCGAACGGTTGTTTCTGGTGGCGGATCTGTGGCCGAACGTGCCGGCGCTTACAGGTTATCGATATGCCGATAGTCAATCTGTAACCCCATAGCCAGCTGCTTTGAACGGCCCAACCGAATCGGACCGCGCTCGATGTCCACCAGCAAGCCCGGGCAGTCCAGCGGCGGCAGCCCTGCCACATCTTTCAGCCGTCCATCGGTGATCACCAGCAACCGCTGCTGCTCCACCGGGTAACGCTTGCGCCGCGCCAACAACCAGTGCCCCGCTTCGTTCAGCGCTGCCAACAATGGCGTGCCACCGCCTGCACCGAGGCCATCAAGCCACTGACCCAGCCCTTTTGCCGCCTTTAATCCCTGCACCTGCCACTTTGGCGATTGCCCGCTCGCGGTGAGCAACGCCATGCGCGCCCGCTGTCGATAGGCATCGTCGAACAGTTGGGCCAGCAACCCCTTGGCATCACTCAGCGCCTGATGCCGCCGGGTGGAGGCCGAAGCATCGACAATCACCAGCCACAGCTCATGGGGCGTACGGCTACGCAGTTGATACAGCAAATCTTCGCGGCGTTGCGGCCGCCCGCCGAGCAAGGTGCCCGGCCAGTTGACCGAACCTTCGGCCGCGCTGCGCGCCTGTCCGCGCCGGCCCTTGTTCAGTCGACCCGCCTTGGGCCGTGCATCCGCCCCCGCGTCAGGTTTGGGGCGGATGCCTAGGGCTTTTTTGGCCAGGTGGGCACATCACGGCGAGCACCTATCGGCAAGGCAGGTGCGGGCATGTCGCCCCATTGGCCCTGGCCTTCAGGTGCATCATTGGGCTTGGGTGATTGACCGCCAGCGGGCGGCGTTGCAGGCGGGGATTGCTCCTGACGACGATGGCGCAGGGCAAATTCCGCGACCGCTTCGATATCTTCTTCGCTGATAGCCGTCGCGCCCCGCCAGGCCGCATGGGCACGTGCGCCACGCAGCCAGACCAGGTCGGCGCGCAAGCCATCGACGCCGGCGGCAAAGCAGCGCTCGGTAATCTGCGTCAGCGCCTGGTTATCCAACGGGATGCTATCCAGCAAGGCGCGGGCCCGGGTGCAGCGCTCACGCAGCGCGGCCTGCCGGTCGGCCCATTGCCCGCAGAAACCCTGAGGGTCGCTGTCGAAATCCAGGCGGCGACGGATGATCTGCCCGCGTTCGGCCGGCTGGGTGTGCCCGCTCAGCGCTACGTTGAAACCAAACCGGTCGAGCAATTGCGGGCGCAGCTCGCCCTCTTCCGGGTTCATGGTGCCGATCAGCACAAAACGCGCCGAATGCCGGTGGGAAATCCCGTCGCGCTCGATCAGGTTGGTGCCGCTGGCGGCCACGTCCAGCAGCAGGTCCACCAGGTGGTCGGGCAGCAGGTTGACTTCATCGACATAGAGCACGCCGCCGTCGGCCTTGGCCAGCACGCCGGGGGAAAACTGTGCGCGGCCCTCACTGAGTGCCGCGTCCAGATCGAGTGTGCCCACCAGCCGCTCTTCGGTGGCGCCCAACGGCAGCGTGACGAACTGGCCGCTGGCGAGCAAGTCCGCCAGGCCACGGGCCAGGGTGGACTTGGCCATGCCCCGCGGGCCTTCAATCAGCACGCCACCGATCTTCGGGTCGATGGCCGTCAGGCACAGGGCCAGTTTCAAGTCGTCGGCGCCGACCACGGCGGACAGCGGGAAATGTGGAATGTCGGTCATCAACTGCCTTCTTCTATATCCAACAACAGGTTTTCCAACGCCTCGCGGTACGCCCCAGGCTCCTGCCACATGCCGCGTTGCTGGGCTTCGAGCATGCGTTCGGTCATGTCCCGCAGGGCATCCGGGTTGTGCTGCTGCACAAAGGCGCGGGTGCCCGGGTCCAGCAAGTAGGCATCCGCCAGCAACGCGTATTGATGATCGTCGATCAACGCCGTCGTAGCGTCGAACGCGAACAGATTATCCACGGTGGCTGCCATCTCGAACGCGCCTTTGTAGCCGTGGCGCTTCACCCCTTCGATCCACTTCGGGTTGGCCGCACGGGCACGAATCACCCGGTTCAACTCTTCCTTCAACGTGCGGACTTTCGGCAAGTCCGGCTGGCTGTGGTCACCATGATAGCTGGCGGCCTTGTCGCCGCTCAGGGTTTCCACGGCGGCGAGCATGCCGCCCTGGAATTGGTAGTAGTCATTGGAGTCGAGCAGGTCATGCTCGCGGTTGTCCTGGTTCTGCAACACCGCCTGCACCTGGCTCAAACGCTGGGCAAACTGTTCGCGGGCGGCGGTGCCTTCGTCGGAGCCGCCATAGGCGTAGCCGCCCCAGTTCAGGTAAACCTCCGCCAGGTCTTCGCGGCTCTGCCACAAGCGCCCATCAATCGCGCCCTGCACGCCGGCACCATAGGCACCGGGCTTGGCACCGAAGATCCGCCAACCAGCCTGCTTCGCCGCCGCGTCCTCGTCCAGGCCCGACAGGCGCAAGGCCTCTCGCTCACTGCGCACCTTGGCCGCCAGAGGGTTCAGGTCGTCGGGTTCGTCCAGCGCCGCCACGGCTTGCACCGCCGCATCGAACAGGCGGATCAGGTTGGCGAATGCATCACGGAAGAACCCCGACACGCGCAAGGTCACATCCACCCGTGGCCGGTCCAGCAGACTGATCGGCAGGATTTCAAAGTCATCCACCCGCTGGCTGCCGGTGGCCCACACCGGACGCACGCCCATCAGCGCCATGGCCTGGGCGATATCGTCGCCACCGGTGCGCATGGTGGCAGTGCCCCACACCGACAGGCCGAGTTGGCGCAAGTGGTCGCCATGGTCTTGCAGGTGACGCTCAAGGATCAGGTTCGCCGACTGGAAGCCGATGCGCCAGGCAGTGGTGGTGGGCAGGTTGCGCACATCCACCGAGAAAAAGTTACGACCGGTAGGCAACACGTCCAGACGGCCCCGGCTCGGCGCGCCGCTGGGCCCGGCCGGGACGAAGCGCCCGCTCAAGGCATCCAGCAACCCGCGCATTTCCGCCGGGCCGCAGGCATCCAGGCGTGGCGCGACGACGATGCGCAAGCTCTCGATCACCGCCTTGACGTCTTCCCAGCCGGGCTCTTCAAGCTGCTCCACGGCACCTTCCAGCGCCTGCTCGATCAAGCGCGCGGCATACAGCTCCAGGCGTTCACGGGTGTCGCCGGCGGTGCGCCACAACTGCGTGTCGATCTTCTGCAACACCACTGGCCGGCGCCCCGTCCACGGCTCGGCCAGGGCGCAGTCCAGCGGATCGAAGCCCAGGTCGAAGGCCTTGGCCAATACCCGCAGCAGGCTCGATTGCGGCCCGCGCCCATCGCCACGCGGAATACGCAACAACGCCAGCAAGGTGTCGATGCGCAAGCGGCCCTCGGGTGACTCGCCGAAAATGTGCAGGCCATCGCGAATCTGCGACTCCTTCAAGTCACACAGGTAGGTGTCCAGGCGCGGCAGCCAGATCGCCGCATCGGCGTCGCTGTCGAGGTTTTCGTCCAGGGCCAGTTCCTGGTCGATGCGGGTTTCGCGCACCAGCTTGAGGATGTCCTTTTGCAGCTCGCGGGCACGCCGTGGGTCGAGCAGTTGTGCCTCGTAATACTCGTCGGCCAGCAACTCCAGGTCGCGCAGCGGCCCATAGGTTTCGGCGCGGGTCAGCGGCGGCATCAGGTGGTCGATGATCACGGCCTGGGTGCGGCGCTTGGCCTGGGCGCCCTCGCCCGGGTCATTGACGATAAACGGGTAGATATTCGGCAGCGGCCCCAGTAGTGCGTCGGGCCAGCAGTTCTCGGAAAGCCCGACGCCCTTGCCCGGCAGCCATTCCAGGTTGCCGTGCTTGCCAACGTGGATCACGCCGTGGGCGCCGTAGGTGTGGCGCAACCAGAAGTAGAACGCCAGGTAGCCATGGGGCGGCACCAGGTCCGGGTCGTGATAGACCGCACTCGCGTCCACCTGGTAACCCCGGGCCGGCTGGATGCCGACGAAGGTCAGGCCCAAACGCAGGCCCGCGATCATCATGCGGCCGTCGCGGAACATCGGATCGCTATGAGGTGTACCCCAGCGTGCCAACACGGCCTGGCGATTGGACTCGGGCAAGCGGTTGAACATCGCCTCGTAGTCATCCAGCGCCAGGCTCTGATGACACGGACGCAAGTCGAGGCTGTCCAGGTCGTTGCTGACGCCGCCCAAGAGCGCCTGGATCAGTGCCGTTCCGCTTTCCGGCAGCTCGTCCGGCAGCGGATAACCTTGGATTTTCAGTGCCCGCAGGATATTCAGCGCGGCGGCTGGGGTGTCGAGACCCACGCCGTTGCCGATACGTCCGTCCCGGGTCGGGTAGTTGGCGAGGATCAGCGCGATACGCTTTTCGCCATTCGGCACCCGCGCCAGTTCGACCCAGCGCCGCGCCAGTTCGGCGACAAAGTCCATGCGCTCCGGTTGTGCGCGATAGCACACCACATCCGACTGGCTGCGCTCACTGCGCCAGGCCAGGTCCTTGAAGCTGATGGGCCGGCTGATGATGCGCCCGTCCAGTTCCGGCAACGCGATGTGCATCGCCAGGTCACGTGGGCCGAGGCCTTGCTCGCTGGCCTGCCAGCCGGGCTCGTTGTCCTGGGCGCAAATCGCCTGGATCACCGGGATATTGCGGCGAAACGGCCGCAGGTGCGGCGCTTCGGGGCTGGACTGGGCAAAACCGGTGGTGTTCAGAATCACCGAGGCGTGCACCTCGTCCAGCAAATCCTCGACCACGGTCAGGCAGCCGGGCTCTTTCAAACTGGCCACCGCCATCGGCAGCGGGTTGAGACCCGCGGCCTGCAAGCGCTGGCAAAAAACATCGATAAAGCCGGTGTTGGCCGCCTGCAAATGGGAGCGGTAGAACAGCACCGCCGCCACGGGAAAATCAGCTTGCCAGTCAGCCTGCCAATCGTTGAGACGGGCATTGGCTTTATGCGGGTGATAAATCGCCGTGCGCGGCAGGGTTTGCGGCTCGCTCCAGGCGTAATCGCGGCCAAGGTAGCCGGCGGCCAGGCAACGATAGAAATCCAGCGCATTCCCCAAACCACCCTGGCGCAGGAAGTGCCAGAGCCGGTCACGTTCCTCGGCGCCCACGGTGCTGAGGCCACTGAGTTCCGGGTCCGGGCGATCATCCCCCGGCACCAGGATCAGCTGCACGCCGCGTTCGGCCAACTCCACCAGGCGCTCGATACCGTAGCGCCAATAACCGATGCCGCCGTGCAGCGAAATCAGGATGACCTTGGCGTGGCGCAGCACCTCATCCACATACAGGTCGACCGAAGCATGGTTCTGCACCTGCATCGGGTTCGCCAGGCGCAGGCTCGGGTAATCCTCGGGCAACTGCTGGGCCGCTTCGGCCAGCAGCGCCAGGCTGGAATCACCGCTGCACAGGATCACCAGCTCGGCGGGGGTTTGCCCAAGGTCAGCGATGTTGTCATCCGAAACGAAACCGCCGGGCTGGGTCCTGAGCAGATGCATGGTTTAAACGCTGAGGGCAGCGCGCAGTTGCGCTTCGAGCAAGGCGGCGTCGAGTTCCTGGCCGATCAGCACCAGGTGCGTGGCGCGCGGCTCATCGGCGCGCCAGGCGCGGTCGAAGTGCTTGTCGAAACGCGTGCCCACGCCCTGGATCAGCAGGCGCATCGGCTTGTTCGGGATCGCCGCGAAGCCCTTGACCCGCAGGATGCCGTGCTTGACCACCAGTTGGGTCAGGGCGTCCAGCAGCAGGCTTTCGTCGGCCTGGGGCAGTTCGATGGAGATGGAGTCGAAGGCATCGTGGTCGTGGTCGTCCTCACCTTCGTGATGATGATCGTGATGGCTGTGGCGGCCGTCGATGTGTTCTTCCGAGCCCGCGCCCAGGCCGATCAATACGTCCAGCGGCAGGCGACCGCTGCTGGCTTCGATGATTTTGACCGCCGGCGGCAGTTCTTCTGCCACTTCCAGGCGCACACGGGCCAGGTCTTCAGGGCTGATCAGGTCGGACTTGTTGAGGATCACCAGGTCGGCGCTGGCCAGTTGGTCGGCGAACAGCTCGTGCAGCGGCGATTCGTGGTCCAGGTTCGGGTCGAGTTTGCGCTGGGCATCAACCTGGTCCGGGAAGGCGGCGAAAGTACCGGCCGCCACGGCCGGGCTGTCGACTACGGTGATCACGGCGTCAACGGTGCAGGCGCTGCGGATTTCCGGCCACTGGAATGCCTGGACCAAGGGTTTTGGCAGGGCCAGGCCCGAAGTTTCGATGAGGATATGGTCGAGGTCGCCGCGACGGGCCACCAGTTCGCGCATCACCGGGAAGAACTCTTCCTGGACCGTGCAGCACAGGCAGCCATTGGCCAATTCGTAGACGCGGCCGTTGGCTTCTTCCTCGGTACAGCCGATGGAGCATTGCTTGAGGATTTCACCGTCAATGCCCAGCTCGCCGAACTCGTTGACGATCACCGCGATACGGCGCCCCTGGGCGTTATCCAGCATGTGGCGCAGCAAGGTGGTCTTGCCCGAGCCGAGGAAGCCGGTAACGATGGTGACGGGGAGTTTGGCCAGTGTTTTCATCGGATGCCCTTTGGGGCGGGCATACGGGACGAGTGGCCCTGCGCGGGTGCGCAGGAGCAGAATTCGCCACCGGATCACCCCGCCCGGTTGAAGTAGAAAATCGGTTGCGAGGCAGGTCTCCTGGCTTGGGGCTTGCCGGCGGTGATGCCGGCGCTGGCTGCGCCTTCCCGCCTTGTTCAGGCAGTGGCGTGGCAGTCAGATAAACCCTTTACAGTTGCGGGGGCAGCCGCGGCATTGACCGCGTTCCCTTCTTAGCTTCGGCCTGGGCCGAAGAACCTCGAAGGTGCAAGGCTACGCAGTGCGCGGGGACGGGTCAATGTCCGAGCGTTTGGCACTAAGCAGCGCCAGGCGCTCCAGCATGCCTTCGCTCGCCGCCGGCCCGGCCTGGACGCTGCATTGCTCGACGGACACGCGTGCACCGTCGGCGTCCACCACCGCCACTTCCACCGGGCGCCGGGTTTTCCGGTCGACCAATTGCAGGCTTTCACCTTCGTTGGCGAAATGGCGGTTGCCCCAGCCGATGAACGCCATGATCACCACCCGGAAATCCTCGCCAACCGGCGTCGGTACGTACTCGAAACGGGGCGGCCGCTCGCTGTATTGCCGGCGTTCCAGCAGCCCCGCTTCCACCAGGCTGTTGAGCCGGCGAGTGAGCATGTTCGGAGCGATCCCCAGGCTCTGGGAAAACTCATCAAAACGCCGCAAACCTTGCAGCGCGTCGCGCATGATCAGGATGCTCCACCACTCGCCTACCCGTTCCACTCCACGGGCTACCGGGCATTCGGCATTCACCAGCGACTTACGTTGCATTGCAGTTCCTCTGTGGGGCGGCTACGGAAATTTCAGCTATCGGATGTTACTTTCATAATGATAGTTTCGTCCATGCATTGCTACCAACCTGAAATTTGCGGAGCTAAGCGATCATGAGTAAGCGAATTGTTGTGACCGGCATGGGTGCAGTGACACCGCTGGCAACCGGCGTGGAACAGACCTGGAAGCGCCTGCTGGCCGGTGAATCCGGGATTCGCAGGCTACCCGAGGCATTGATCGGCGACCTGGCAATCAGCATCGGCGGCCAAGTGTTGGACCGCATCCAGGACCCTGAAGCCGGCTTTGACCCGGACACTGTCATCCCGGCCAAGGAACAACGCAAGATGGACCGGTTCATCGTGTTTGCCCTGGCAGCCGCGCAAGAGGCCCTGGCCCAGGCAGGCTGGAGTCCGCAGACGCCATCGCAGCAGGAACGTACCGCGACAATCATCGCCTCCGGCGTGGGTGGTTTTCCCGCGATTGCCGAGGCCGTTCGTACGGCTGACAGCAAAGGGCCTCGCCGCCTGTCGCCGTTCACGATCCCGTCATTCCTCGGCAACATGGCGGCCGGGCACGTGTCGATCCAGCATCAACTGAAAGGTCCGCTGGGCTCCCCCGTCACTGCTTGCGCCGCCGGCGTACAGGCGATTGGTGATGCTGCGCGCATGATCCGTGCCGGCGAAATCGACATCGCCGTGTGTGGCGGCGCCGAAGCCTGTATCCACCGAGTCAGCCTCGGCGGTTTTGCTGCGGCGCGTGCGCTGTCCAGCGATTACAACGACACGCCGGCATTGGCTTCCCGCCCGTTCGATCAAGGCCGCGACGGGTTTGTGATGGGCGAAGGTGCCGGGCTGTTGGTGATCGAGGAACTGGAGCATGCATTGGCTCGCGGGGCGACGCCTATTGCAGAGCTGGTGGGCTACGGCACCAGCGCCGACGCCTATCACATGACCTCGGGCCCGGAAGATGGCTCGGGTGCACGCAGGGCAATGGAACTGGCGATCGCGCAGGCAGGGATCAGCGCCGCACAGATCCAGCACTTGAACGCCCATGCCACGTCGACCCCCGTAGGCGACAACGGCGAACTGGCAGCGATCAATACGCTGTTCGGAGCCGATTCCAGTGTGGCTATCAGCGCAACGAAGTCGGCGACTGGCCACTTACTGGGCGCAGCGGGCGGGATCGAGGCGATCTTCACCGTGCTCGCCCTGCGCGACCAGATTGCCCCGGCGACCCTCAATCTGGACAACCCGGACCCCGCTGCCGAAGGACTGGATATGGTCCGAGGCCAAGCCCGGTCGTTGCCGATTGAATACGCGATTTCCAATGGGTTTGGATTCGGCGGCGTGAATGCCAGCGTGCTGTTCAAACGCTGGCAATAACCCGGCGATTTGACGCCCATCGCCCGCCCATGCTCTCCTACACATCTTGTTTCGGGTGCCCTTCACAGGGTGAAACGGGAAACCGGTGAGTCATGTTCCTTTACTCAAGGGCGTGACGAGTCCGGTGCTGCCCCCGCAACGGTAAGCGAGTGAAGCATCAAAACCACTGTGCCTCTACGGCATGGGAAGGTGATGCTTTCAAGGCCCAGGCCCCTCGCAAGCCCGGAGACCGGCCCGAAAAAATCAGATAACAAACCCGCGGTGGGCGGGCGCTGTTCAGAACCCTGCGTGCCTGGCTCGCGGGGTTTTCATGCGCTCGTGTCACCCTGAAACCCTGAAGGGACGCGCCATGTCGATCATCAGCAGCACCGCCTCTACCGCCAGCACCACCGCCACCCTGAGCCAACGCCTGACTGCCGCCATCGGCGCGTCGATCCTCGGCGCGTGCCTGGTGTATTTCGCCGGTTTCTCGCACATCGAAGCGGTGCACAACGCCGCCCACGATACCCGTCACAGCGCTGCGTTCCCGTGCCACTGAGACCTGCCGACATGATCAAGCGTATTGCCCAAACCGCAGGTTTCACCGGCCTCCTGGCCGCCTTGCTGCTGACCTTGCTGCAAAGCTTCTGGGTTGCCCCGCTGATCCTGCAGGCGGAAACCTTCGAAAACGCCCCGGCCGCGACCGAAGTGCATGAACATGCCGATGCCACGGCCCACACCCACGACGCTGAAGCCTGGGAGCCGGAAGATGGCTGGCAGCGTGTGCTGTCGACTACGGGCGGTAACCTGGTGGTCGCCGTAGGTTTTGCCCTGATGCTTGCCGGCCTGTACACCTTGCGTGCACCGACCCGCACGGCCCAAGGCCTGCTGTGGGGCCTGGCCGGTTACGCCACCTTTGTGTTGGCGCCGACCCTGGGCTTGCCGCCTGAATTGCCGGGGACTGCGGCGGCAGACCTGGCGCAACGGCAAATCTGGTGGATCGGCACTGCCGCCTCTACCGCTGCCGGTATCGCGCTGATCGTGTTCGGTCGTAACTGGCTACTGAAAATCCTGGGCGTGGCGATCCTGGCTGTGCCCCATGTGATTGGCGCACCACAGCCGGAAGTCCACTCGATGCTGGCGCCGGAGGCTCTGGAAGCTCAATTCAAGATCGCCTCGCAGTTGACCAACGTTGCCTTCTGGCTGGCGCTGGGCTTGATCAGTGCCTGGCTGTTTCGCCGTAACCGTGATGGTCAGTATTCGGCATGATCCTGGCGGTTGGCCTGGGGTGTCAGCGGGGTTGTTCTGTCGACGCCCTGCTTGAACTGTTCAATGTCGCCCTCGCCGAGGGTGGCATTGAGCGCCAGCGCATCATTGCGTTGGCCAGTCTTGATCGCAAGCGGGATGAGCCGGGGTTGCTGGCACTGGCTCAGGTTCTGGATTTGCCGTTGGTATTTTTCAGTGCGGAGCAATTGGCGCCCTATGAAGATCGACTGAGCCATAAGTCCGAGACGGTTTTTGCTCATACCGGCTGCTACGGCATTGCTGAAAGTGCCGCCCTGGCCCTGGCAGAACAGCTGTCTCAAAGCCCTGCCACCCTGCTGATCACCCGCAAAAAAACCGCCCAGGCCACCTTTGCATTGGCTTGCGCCGGCTGAATTCCCGATAATCGTCAGCCTCGATCATGAGCAATCTTCATCTGGAAGGCTGCTCGCGTGCTTTTTTTCACAGGAATGAATCCATGACTGTCTTTTTCATCGGCGCAGGCCCAGGCGATCCGGAATTGATCACGGTCAAGGGGCAGCGGCTGATTCGCAGTTGCCCGGTGATTATCTATGCCGGCTCGCTGGTACCGGCGGCGGTGCTTGAGGGGCATCAGGCGGAGCTGGTGGTTAACAGTGCGGAGTTGCATCTGGAGCAGATCATCGAGCTGATCAAGACGGCCCATGAGAAAGGCCAGGATGTGGCGCGGGTGCATTCCGGGGATCCGAGTTTGTACGGGGCGATTGGGGAGCAGATTCGGCTTTTGCGGGAGCTTGGGATTGGGTTTCAGATCATTCCCGGAGTGACGGCGGTGGCGGCTTGTGCGGCATTGTTAGAGGCTGAGCTGACATTGCCGGACATTGCACAGAGTGTGATTTTGACGCGGTATGCGGATAAGACGGCGATGCCTGAGGGTGAGGTGTTCAGTAGCCTGGCGCAGCATGGGACGACCATGGCGATTCACCTGGGGGTGAATCATCTGGAGAAGATCGTGGCTGAGTTGGTGCCTCACTATGGGGAGGATTGTCCGATTGCGGTGGTGCATCGGGCGACTTGGCCGGATCAGGATTGGGCCATTGGTACGCTGGCGGATATTGCCGGGAAGGTGGCAGCCAAGGGGTTTCGGCGTACGGCGTTGATTCTGGTGGGTCGGGTTTTGGCCAGTGACAGTTTTGGTGAGTCGTCGTTGTATCGTGCGGGGCATGCGCATTTGTATCGGCCCTGAGGGGGGATGGGGTACATATCCGTTATTTAGGTAACGGCGGCTTATGGTTCCGCTCTTACAGCGGCTCACTTTTGAAGAGCGCAAAAGTAAGCAAAACGC
>NZ_JBSVWQ010000114.1:0-18354 GCF_054071215.1 Pseudomonas sp. SDO5522_S412
TTGATCGCATTTCAACTGAAGAAACTCGCTCGAATGTGGGAGCGGGCTTGCTCGCGAAGAGGCCCGAGCGCGCAATAAAAAACCCGCTCCTGTCACCAGAACGCGGGTTTCTTATTACCAGCAGCGATTACCGCTCCAGCAAGATCCGCAGCATGCGACGCAACGGCTCAGCCGCGCCCCACAGCAGTTGGTCGCCGACGGTGAACGCACCCAGGTACTGCGTCCCCATGTTCAGCTTGCGCAGACGGCCAACCGGCACATTCAGGGTACCGGTCACCTTGTTCGGGCTCAGTTCCTGGATGCTGATATCACGGTTGTTCGGCACCAGCTTGACCCAAGGGTTGTGCTGGCTGATCAGCCCTTCGATATCGGCGATCGGCACGTCTTTGTTCAGCTTGATGGTCAACGCCTGGCTGTGGCAACGCATGGCGCCGATGCGCACGCAGATACCGTCCACCGGGATCGGGCTCTTGAAGCGACCGAGGATCTTGTTGGTCTCGGCCTGGGCCTTCCACTCTTCACGGCTCTGGCCGTTAGGCAGTTCCTTGTCGATCCACGGGATCAGGCTGCCGGCCAATGGCACACCGAAGTTCTCGGTCGGGTAGGCCTCGCTGCGCATGGCCTCGGCCACACGGCGGTCGATGTCGAGGATCGCGCTGGCCGGGTCAGCCAGTTGATCGGCGACAGCGGCGTGGGTCGCGCCCATCTGCTTGATCAGTTCACGCATGTTCTGCGCGCCGGCACCAGAGGCCGCCTGATAGGTCATGGCGCTCATCCACTCCACCAGGCCGGCTTCGAACAAGCCGCCCAGGCCCATCAGCATCAGGCTGACGGTGCAGTTGCCGCCGATGTAGTTCTTGGTGCCCGCGTCCAGTTGCTGGTCGATCACCTTGCGGTTGACCGGGTCCAGCACGATCACCGCGTCATCCTGCATGCGCAGGCTGGAAGCGGCGTCGATCCAGTAACCCTGCCAGCCGGCTTCGCGCAGCTTGGGGAAGACTTCGCTGGTGTAGTCGCCACCCTGGCAGGTCAGAATGACGTCGAGGGTCTTCAGTTCTTCAATGTTGTAGGCGTCCTTGAGCGGAGCAATGTCCTTGCCCACGGACGGCCCTTGACCACCTACATTGGAGGTGGTGAAAAACACCGGCTCAATAAGATCGAAATCCTGCTCTTCCAGCATCCGCTGCATGAGCACGGAACCGACCATACCGCGCCAACCGATCAGACCTACACGTTTCATCGCAACTACACCTTGTTCAAAAGTGGGCCGCCTTGCAGCAACATCTGCAAGCGGGCCCGAGAGATTACAGATTCCGCAGCGCGGCGACTACTGCGTCGCCCATTTCTTGCGTACCGACCTTGGTGCAACCCTGGGACCAGATGTCGCCAGTGCGCAGGCCCTGGTCGAGCACCAGGCTCACGGCCTGCTCGATGGCATCAGCGGCGTCGGTCAGGTTGAAGCTGTAACGCAGCATCATCGACACCGACAAAATGGTCGCCAACGGGTTGGCAATGCCCTGCCCGGCGATGTCCGGCGCCGAACCGTGGCACGGCTCGTACATGCCCTTGTTGTTGGCATCCAGGGAGGCCGACGGCAGCATGCCGATGGAACCGGTAAGCATCGAGGCCTGGTCGGACAGGATGTCGCCGAACAGGTTGTCGGTGACGATCACGTCGAACTGCTTCGGTGCACGCACCAGCTGCATGGCGGCGTTGTCGACGTACATGTGGCTCAGCTCGACGTCCGGGTAGTCCTTGGCGACCTCCTCGACGATTTCACGCCACAGCTGGCTGGACGCCAATACGTTGGCCTTGTCCACCGAGCAGACCTTCTTGCCACGCACACGGGCCATGTCGAAACCGACACGGGCGATACGGCGGATTTCACTCTCGCTGTACGGCAGGGTGTCGTAGGCCTGACGCTCGCCATTTTCCAACTCGCGCACGCCCCGTGGCGAGCCGAAGTAGATACCGCCGGTCAGTTCGCGGACGATCAGGATGTCCAGGCCCGCGACGATTTCCGGCTTCAGGCTGGAAGCGTCCGCCAGTTGCGGGTAAAGGATCGCCGGGCGCAGGTTGCCGAACAGGCCCAGTTGCGCACGGATTTTCAGCAGGCCGCGCTCAGGGCGGATGTCACGCTCGATCTTATCCCACTTCGGGCCACCCACGGCGCCCAGCAGCACGGCGTCGGCTGCGCGGGCACGCTCCAGGGTTTCGTCGGCCAGAGGCACGCCGTGCTTGTCGATGGCCGCGCCGCCGATCACGTCGTGGCTCAGTTCGAAGCCCAGGCTGTACTTGGCGTTAGCCACTTCCAGCACCTTGACCGCTTCGGCCATGATTTCCGGACCAATGCCGTCGCCAGGGAGAATCAGAATCTGCTTGCTCATGCGTTCCTCATTTCATCAAGCGACCCGCCCGTGGGCAGGTCGGGAAAAATTAATCAGCGTTCGGCCCACACCACCAGCACGTCGGTGCTGAAGGTGCCGTCGGCTTGAATCTCGAAATAATCGCGCACTTCCTGGCCCATTGCCTTTTGCAGCTCCAGGATCGCGGCACGCAATACCTCTGGGGTGCGCATGCGCTCGACCCACGAGGTGTATTCCAGGCGCAGGCGCTGGCGGCTGCTGTTGCGCACATGCAAACCGGCTTCGCTGAGCTGGCGCATCCACTCGCCGGCGGAATAGTCACGCACGTGGCTGGTGTCGCGCAGCACTTCGACGGTTTGCAGGTAAGTGTCCAACAGCGGGCTGCCCGGTGACAAGACGTCCACGAAAGCGGCCACGCCACCCGGCTTGAGCACCCGGCGCACTTCACGCAGGGCCAGGCCCAGGTCGCTCCAATGGTGCGCCGAGTAGCGGCTGAACACGAAGTCGAATTCGCCATCGGCAAACGGCAGGCGCTCGGCGGCACCGTGCACGGTGCGGATGTTGTCCAGGCCACGGTCCACGGCAGCGGCGGCGACCACGTCAAGCATCTGCTGGGACAGGTCGTACGCCACCACTTCCTTGACCAACGGTGCCACGTTGAAACTCACATGACCGGCGCCGCAACCCAGGTCCAGCAGTCGTGCAGCGCCCTGCCCGGCCAGTTCGGCCTGGAGCAGCGCGAATTCGGTGCCTTGAGCATGTACTGCGCTGCTCAGGTAGGCCGAGGCCTGTTCGCCGAATTGTTTTTGCACGACTTGGGTGTGGGCGGTGCTGGTCATGATGATGTCCCTGGTTTTTGTGTTGCTGTTGCTGGCCCTTTCGCGAGCAAGCCCGCTCCCACATTCGACCGAGTTCCTTCAGTTGAAATGCAATCAAATGTGGGAGCGGGCTTGCTCGCGAAGGGGCCAGTCCGGTCTACATGGAATCAAGCGTCGCGAAACAACCAAGGCTGGCTGGCCCGGTGTTTGGTTTCAAACGCGGCAATCGCATCGCCGTCCTGCAAGGTCAGGCCGATGTCGTCCAGGCCATTGATCAGGCAGTGCTTGCGGAAGGCGTCCACTTCAAAGTGATACACCTTGCCGTCCGGACGGGTCACGGTCTGCGCCGCCAGGTCGATGGTCAACTGGTAGCCCACATCGGCTTCCACCTGCTGGAACAACTCATCCACTTCGGCATCGCTCAAGATGATCGGCAGCAAGCCGTTCTTGAAGCTGTTGTTGAAGAAGATGTCGGCGTAGCTCGGCGCGATGATGCTGCGAAAGCCATATTCTTCCAGGGCCCACGGCGCGTGCTCACGGCTGGAGCCGCAACCGAAGTTTTCCCGGGCGAGCAACACGCTGGCACCCTGGTAACGCTCGGCGTTGAGTACAAAGTCCTTGTTCAGCGGGCGCTTGGAGTTGTCCTGGTAGGCGTAGCCCACGTCCAGGTAGCGCCACTCGTCGAACAGGTTCGGGCCAAAACCGGTGCGCTTGATCGATTTCAAGAACTGCTTGGGAATGATCTGGTCGGTGTCCACGTTGGCACGGTCCAACGGCGCGACTAAACCGGTGTGTTGAGTAAAAGCTTTCATCGGGTATTCCTCAGATCAATTCGCGAACGTCGATGAAACGACCGTTGACGGCAGCCGCAGCAGCCATGGCCGGGCTGACGAGGTGGGTACGGCCACCGGCGCCCTGACGCCCTTCGAAGTTACGGTTGGAGGTGGACGCGCAATGCTCGCCCGACTCCAAACGGTCCGGGTTCATTGCCAGGCACATCGAGCAACCCGGCTCGCGCCATTCAAAACCGGCTTCGAGGAAGATCTTGTCGAGGCCTTCGGCTTCAGCCTGGGCCTTGACCAGGCCCGAACCTGGCACCACGATCGCCTGCTTGATGGTCGAGGCGACTTTGCGGCCCTTGGCGATCACCGCCGCAGCGCGCAAATCCTCGATCCGCGAGTTGGTGCAGGAGCCGATGAACACGCGATCCAGCTGGATGTCGGTAATCGCCTGGTTGGCTTTCAAGCCCATGTACTTCAAGGCGCGCTCGATGGAACCACGCTTGACCAGGTCGGTTTCCTTGGCCGGGTCCGGCACGTTCTGGTCAACGGCCAACACCATTTCCGGCGAGGTGCCCCAGCTGACTTGCGGCTTGATCTGGGCGGCATCGAGGGTAACCACGGTGTCGAACACCGCATCGGCGTCGGAAACCAGGTCTTTCCAGGCTTCGACAGCGGCGTCCCAATCAGCACCGGCCGGTGCGAACGGGCGACCCTTGACGTAGGCAATGGTCTTTTCGTCCGCCGCCACCATGCCCACGCGGGCACCGGCTTCGATGGACATGTTGCAGATGGTCATGCGGCCTTCGATGGACAGGTCGCGAATCGCGCTGCCGGCGAATTCGATGGCGTGGCCGTTACCGCCGGCGGTGCCGATCTTGCCGATCACGGCGAGGACGATGTCCTTGGCAGTCACGCCGAAAGGCAACTCACCTTCCACCGACACCAACATGTTCTTCATTTTCTTGGCAACGAGGCACTGGGTGGCGAATACGTGCTCCACCTCGGAAGTGCCGATGCCATGCGCCAACGCGCCAAACGCACCGTGGGTAGAGGTGTGGGAGTCGCCGCAAACCACGGTCATGCCGGGCAAGGTAGCGCCCTGCTCCGGGCCGATCACGTGAACGATGCCCTGGCGCACGTCATTCATCTTGAATTCGGTGATGCCGTATTCGTCGCAGTAATCATCGAGGGTCTGCACCTGGAGGCGCGACACGGTGTCGACGATGGCGTCGATCCCGCCTTTACGCTCCGGGGTGGTCGGCACGTTGTGGTCCGGGGTGGCGATGATCGAGTCGACGCGCCAAGGCTTGCGCCCGGCCAGTCGCAGGCCTTCGAACGCTTGGGGCGAGGTCACTTCATGGATGATGTGACGGTCGATGTAGATCAGCGACGACCCATCATCGCGCCGTTTCACTTCATGGGAATCCCAAAGCTTGTCGTAAAGCGTTTTGCCGGCCATCACGCGGTCCTCATCAGGTGTTTCTATGCCCCGGGCCTTGAACGATTCAATAACCCTTTGGCTTGTGAGGCTGATGGTATGGCGCTACATTAAATAACTCAAATTCATATTTTTTATGCTTTGGATTACCAACTGGAATAGCACAATGGACCTGGCCAACCTCAATGCCTTTATCGCCATCGCCGAGACCGGCAGCTTCTCCGGGGCCGGTGAACGCCTGCACCTGACCCAACCGGCCATCAGCAAGCGCATCGCCGGCCTGGAGCAACAATTAAAGGTGCGCCTGTTCGACCGGCTGGGGCGTGAAGTCGGCCTCACCGAAGCCGGACGGGCGCTGCTGCCCCGGGCGTATCAGATTCTCAATGTACTGGACGACACCCGCCGCGCCCTGACCAACCTCACCGGCGAAGTCAGCGGGCGCCTGACGCTGGCCACCAGCCATCACATCGGCCTGCACCGCTTGCCACCGGTCCTGCGCACGTTCACCCGGGAATACCCGAATGTCGCGCTGGACATTCAGTTTCTCGATTCGGAAGTGGCCTACGAAGAAATCCTCCATGGCCGCGCCGAAGTGGCCGTAATCACCCTGGCGCCGGAACCCCACACGCTGGTGCGGGCCACCCCGGTGTGGGACGACCCGCTGGATTTCGTGGTGGCGCCGGAACACAGCCTGATCAGCAACGGCAGCGTCAGCCTGGCGGACATCGCCCGGCACCCGGCGGTGTTTCCCGGCGGCAACACCTTTACCCACCATATCGTGCAGCGGCTGTTCGAGGCCCAGGGCCTGACGCCAAACATCGCCATGAGCACCAACTACCTGGAAACCATCAAGATGATGGTCTCCATTGGCCTTGCCTGGAGCGTGTTGCCGCGCACCATGCTCGATGACCAGGTGGCACGCATCGCTTTGCCGGGCATACAGCTCAGTCGCCAGCTAGGCTATATCGTGCACACCGAAAGGACGCTGTCGAACGCTGCGCGGGCTTTCATGAGCCTATTGGATGCACAGGTCGATCTGCCAGGGAATCAGGCTTGAATCGCCGTGGCCCGTAGACCGTGGAACCCGCGCCGAACGCCCATCGAGCCAAGGCCCTTTGATAATGCGCAACCCCGTCGATACCGTGCCACCCCTGCCCCGCATCTACGCCCTGGACCCACAGGAGGCGGAGCAAAGCTGGGACAGCGCGCCGCAACTGCTGGCGGCGCTCAACGCTGCCCGGCTGGGCGCCTGGAGCTGGGAAATCGATACCGGCCGGATCAGCTGGTCCCGAGGCACTCAGGCCCTGTTCGGCTTCGACCCGCGCCAGCCGCTGCCTGAAGACCTGGAGTACCTGGACCTGCTGGCCCCCGAGGACCGCGCCAAGGTGGTCCGGGCCTTTCATGCGGTGCTGGCCGGCGAACCCGCTGTCCAGGCCATGCACCACCGTATCCAATGGCCCGATGGCAGCCTGCACTGGCTGGAAATCAACGGCAGCCTGCTACCGGACAAGGCCGGGCGTCGTCGAATGATCGGGGTGATCCGCGAAATCACCCACCAGCGCGAGCGCGAACACGCCCTCAGCCATTCGGAAAAGCGCTTCGCCACCCTGTTCCATTTGTGCCCGCTGATGGTCCTGCTGACCCGCCAGGCGGACGGCCTGATCAGCGAAGCCAACCAGTATTTCGAAAGCCTGTTCGGCTGGCCGTTGGCCGATGCCATTGGCCGCAGCACATTGGAGCTGGGCCTCTGGGTACACCCGGAACAACGCGCGCATCTGGTCAAGGCCACCCAGCGCAAAGGCGCCCCCATCACCATGGAAGTGCAGTTTCGCGCCAGCAACGGGCAGGTCCACGATGGCACCCTCAGCGCCCAGAAAGTCGAGCTGGACGGCGAGGACTACCTGATCAGCACCTTCCTCGACACCACCGAGCGCAAGAATGCCGAGCAGGCCCTCAAGGACAGCCAGGAACGCCTGGACCTGGCCCTGGACTCGGCGCAACTGGGCACCTGGGACTGGCACATCCCCAGCGGCATGCTCTATGGCTCGGCCCGCGCCGCCCAACTGCACGGGCTGGAACCCCAACCGTTCCACGAATCCTTCGAGGCCTTCTTTGAAGGCATGCCCCAGGAAGAGCGCGAGAGCATGCGCAACGCCTACCGCACCCTGCGCGAAGGCCCGGCGGGCAACTACCAACTGACCTACCGCGTGCAACTGGAAGACGGCAGTTCGCGCTACCTGGAAAGCCGCGCCCGCCTGTATCGCGATGACACGGGCGTACCGTTGCGAATGGCCGGGACCCTGCTCGACATCACCGACCAGGTTGAACGTGAGCAGCGCCTGATCGCATCCGAAGAAAAATTCGCCAGCCTGTTCCTCGCCAGCCCCGACCCGATCTGCGTGACGCGCCTGGAGACCGGCCAGTTTATCGAGATCAACCCGGCCTTCACCCAGACCTTCGGCTGGACCGCCGCCGAGGTGCTCAACAACAACGCCGAGCAGATCGGCTTGTGGGAGGAGTCCAGCCAACGCCTGCAGCGCATCGAGCAGGTGATCCGCGAACAATCCCTGAGCAACGTGGCAATCACCGTTCATCACAAGAACGGCCAGACCCTGAACTGTGTAATATCCAGCCGCCTGATCCAGGTCAGCGACCAACCCTGCATCGTCACCACCCTGCGGGACATCACCCAACAGCAACGCTCGGAAGCGGCGCTCAAGGCCAGCGAAGAGAAATTCGCCAAGGCCTTTCATTCCAGCCCCGATGCGGTGTCGATCACCGAGCGCGATACCGGGCGCTACGTGGAGGTCAATGACGGCTTCTGCCGCCTCACCGGCTACCGCGCCGAAGAAGCGATCGGCCTGACGCTCTACCAGATCGGCATCTGGGCCGATGAAAACCAACGCGCGGCGTTATTGGCCGAGTTGCAGATCAAGGGCCGCATTCATCACCTGGAAATGCTCTGGCACAACAAGCGCGGCGAAGTGCTGGCGGTTGAAGTGTCGGTGGAGCCCATCACCCTCAATGAAACCCCCTGCCTGTTGCTGACCGCCCGGGACGTCAGCCTGCTGAAAAACGCCCAGGCGCAGATTCGCCACCTGGCCTATCACGACCCGCTGACCAACCTGCCCAACCGCGCCCTGCTGATGGACCGCCTGAGCCAGCAGATCGCCCTGCTCAAGCGCCACAACCTGCGGGGCGCCCTGCTGTTTCTCGACCTGGACCACTTCAAGCACATCAACGATTCCCTCGGCCACCCGGTCGGCGACACGGTGCTGAAGATCGTCACTGCACGCCTCGAAGCCAGTGTGCGCATGGAAGACACCGTGGCACGCCTGGGCGGCGATGAGTTTGTGGTGCTGCTCAGCGGCCTGGAAGGCACACGCCCGCAAGTCAGCACTCAGGTCCAGGAGCTGGCCGATACCCTGCGCGAACTGTTATCCGAACCGATGTTCCTGGATGGCCACCGCCTGCAAGTCACCCCGAGCATTGGCGTGGCGCTGATCCCCGATCACGGCTCAACCCCGGCCGATTTGCTCAAGCGCGCCGACATCGCCCTGTACCGGGCCAAGGATTCAGGGCGCAACACCATCCAGATGTTCCACAACAGCATGCAGAAAACCGCCAGCGAGCGGCTGCGCATGGAAACCGACCTGCGCCTGGCCCTGTCCCGCGGCGAGTTCAGCGTGCATTACCAACCCCAGGTGGATGCGCGCGGCAACACCATCGTCGGCGCCGAGGCCCTGGTGCGCTGGCAACATCCGCAGTTGGGCGCACAGTCCCCGACGGAATTCATCAAGGTCCTGGAAGACAGCGGCCTGATCCTTGAAGTGGGCACCTGGATCCTCGACGAAGCCTGCAGCACCTTCGCGCAGTTGATTGCCGAGGGGCTGGTAGACCCGCTGAACTTCAGCCTGTGCGTCAACATCAGCCCGCGGCAGTTTCGCCAGAATGATTTTGTCGAACGGGTAGAACGCAGCCTGCGCACCCACCACCTGCCTTATACCCTGCTGAAGCTGGAGATCACCGAAGGCATCGTGATCCAGAACCTGGACGACACCATCAGCAAAATGCGCCGCCTGAAAAAGCTCGGCGTGAGTTTTGCGATGGATGATTTCGGCACCGGCTATTCGTCGCTGACCTACCTCAAGCGCCTGCCGGTGGATGCGCTGAAGATCGACCAGTCGTTTGTGCGCGACGCCACCCATGACCCCAACGATGCGGAGATCATCCGCGCCATTGTGGCCATGGCGCGCAGCTTGAACCTGGACGTCATTGCCGAAGGTGTGGAAACCCCTGAGCAACTGGCGTTTTTGCAGGGGCTTGGGTGTCATTTGTATCAGGGGTATCTGCACAGTCGGCCCTTGCCGGTGGAAGGGTTCAGGCAGGTACTGAAGCGAATGCCCCAGGCCACTTCATCGGAATAAGTTGCACCGGATTTTCCTGATGGGCAGCTGCTTTTTGAGCCTGTAGGTTCAAGTGCTTTCCATTTTCGGGCACACCTACCATGCAGGATGCAAAGCACTCCCCGGCGCTGCTGGGCGGCGCCTCGAGATAACCGGCGCCAGGGTTGATGGACACCATGGGAGCAGACAGGGCATACAGCCAATGCTGTTGAATTTCATCCATGAGCAGGAGGTTCCAGAGTCGATGAGAGTAGCCGAGGCCAACTACCTATGCGGACACAGATTGCAAGGTAGCCGGCCACCATCGGGCTTGTCCTTTCTGCGCGCAGAAAAAAGACCACGAGATCTCGTGGCCTGTGTTTCTCAAACTTTGCACCTTTAAACCTAAACCAGCGTTAGCGCCGTGCCCTCTTCATCCATCCAGCTTGATGATTTCAGTGGGTGTTTATACCCGTAATCATCAAAAGCCCCATCAACGACGACAACAGAATGCATGAAGTTCGCCAACGTGCCGGTTGCACCATCTGCCAGCGCCTGGACGCTGCTGCTTCGGGTAAAGGCGAACAAACCCAGACGCCGCAGTGCATCACCAGGGGTCTCGCCATCATTGAGCGTGCTCATCGCCGCTTCAAAGCTCTCGCCGGCACGAAACTCGTGGTTCTCCATTTGCGCCCGCTTGGCGCTGACGGCGTACAGGAAATTCGCATCCTTGAGCAGGCCGGCGTCGGTGCCTTTGAAATTCGAGTGTTCGCGGGCTGTTTTCAGTTCTGCATGGGTCAAGCTGACCTTGCTGGAATCGCGCATCGTCACGGTGTAACCGTCGCGGGTCTCGGTGATGTTTTTATAGATGCCCCGGGGACTTTGCCCATACTTCATCATCGCCGCCTTGATCGCCGATACCGTGACACAGTTCCCCTCGACACCTTGATAGAATCCACTCCAGATATCCCCAGGCTTGACCCCGACCGGTACATTGGAAATAGGCGGGGGCCGCGAGCTTGAACCAACGGGCACTCCGTCCGGTACCTCCTCGGCGAGCATGTAGCCATAAGATTTGACGATAGATGGCTTGTCACCATTGCTGTGCTGCAGGCCATCCAGTACCAAGGCACTCGAATAGCCAAAAGTACTGACCACCCCCACCGCGCCCTGCTCCTGCATCTTGGCAGGTGGCACGATGCGCAAGAAGCCAGTCATGCCCAAGCCCTTCAACACGCGGTATTCCGTATCGCCTTTGAGCGTGTTCGATAAAACCTTTTCAAACGATGCCCCAGGGTCCTGGTCACCGCGGGTCATCTGCTTGCGCTTCGTGTACGCCGCCAGCATGAAGTTGGCCTGCTTCACCGCGTCGGGGTTGTTCCCAGCGAATCGCGAGGCCGTGGTCGCTTGCTGCAACTCTTGCCGGGAAAAATGCAGTTCGAAACCGTCCTTCATCGTGATGTCATAACCGTCTCCCGCCGGGCGGACTTTCTCGAACATATCCGTGGCGTCTGGACCAAACCTCATCATCATCATTTTTATGACGCAGGCATGGCTGCTGCCATCAACAACCTCACCGAATCCTCGCTCGGCCGCGTTAAATCCGCTGAGAATGTCAACGGGCTTGCGGCCACGCCGGGTGGACGGCGTATCGACGAGGGGAACATCGACCGGAGCAACCGGCACATCCCGCTTGACCGGCTTAGCCGTTTGCCCCTCCTTGTCCAGCACGTAGACGTAGGGACGGTCGGGGCGATATTGACGGTCAAACCGATGCGCCACCCCATCCCGAATCAGCGCGGCACCGAAGTTATGCGCCTCCATGACGCCGACAGAGTTCTTGCCGACGAGTTGCTCCGAAGGGATCTGCTGCATAAAACGGCCCATGCCCATGCCCTTGAGCAGGTTCGATGCAGTCTCACCTTGTAAGGACGTGGTCAAGGCCGCGTTAAAGCTGCTGCTGATACGGCTGTCGGAACTGGACAATTGTTTGCGCTTGACGAAGACAGCCAATGCGAAGTTCGCGTTTTCCACTGTATTGGCATCACCACCGACAAATCTCGACGCTGAGGCAGTGCCATGCACTTCATGATCGGAAACATGCAACTTATAACCGTCTTTCAGCGTAACGTCATACCCCGAGCCAACGCGCTTTACTTCATCAAATAGATCAGCGCGCGCAGGACCGAAGGTCGATATCATCATCTGGATAACAGCAGAATGGCTGCTCGTATCAAAATGTTCACCGAACTGTCGCTCGGTAGAATTCAAAGTACTTACACTGTCGACGGATTTATTTTCACCCCCGTATACACGCGCCGGATGATGGACCGCCGTACTCATTGCATAACCCGTATTCATCGTAATCATGGAGCACTCCTTTAAAGGGCGAACACACAACAGCCCGTGGTAACGCTGCCACTTGTGCACTGCGCTCAGGCATAAAAAGAAAGTGCATGAACACGGCATACAGTATTTTCTGCACGCGATGAACTGCACTCAGTCAGATAATAAGTTCAACAAGATCTAGTTATAGATTTAACGTATTGCGCAGCAACGATCATCTTCTTATTGTTTTATGGACGCCCGGTTAGCCAACCAATGCAATAGCCCGTCCAAACCGCGGTCTTCCCGCTTTAGTCCCATACATCTCCTCACACCCATCAACCACTGCTACAGAGTGCCTGCTCCTGTTGACCATACCGATCAATGATTTATCAGCAAACGCACTGACCGGAACTTCTTTCATATGCTGGCGCAAGCCCAGACGCTTGAAGCCTTCCCCGGGCCCCGTTTCGTCTTCACCGTCGTTGAGGCTGTTTATTGCGGATTGAAAGCTCCTGCCTGCAGTCCCGTCATTGTTTTCCAGCATCGCTCGCTTGGCGCTGACGGCAAATAGAAAGTGCGCATCCTTGAGCATGCCGGGATCGCGCATCGGGACAAACTTCGAGCCACGCCTGGCTTGGGCCAATTCATCCTTGCTCAAATCCAGCGCGTACCCGTCACGCATGACAATGTGATAGCCATCACCCTTGGCTTGAACAGACTTGAAGATATCGGTCGGGCTTTGACCGAACTTCGCCATCGCCGCCTTGATCGCCGAAATGGTCACGCAATTACCGTCAGGGCCCTGGCGAAAACCGTTCCATATATTTGCCGGCTTGGCGCCGTTGCGCTTATCGGACAGATCAGGAAGCGGCTGCGGTGTTGGATCCGGCAGGGGTGCATCCGGCCTGGGCAGCACTGCCGGCGGGGGCGCAGGCGTTACCTTGGTCGCAACTGTATTCGCCAGTTCCTTGCCCGCCAGCAGGCCTTGCAACTGTGTAAAAAACTGGGTGAACAGTTCGAGGAGCTTTGCTAACAGCGGGGTGTCGCTGGCTGTGTTCCCAACAGTACTTTGATCGTTATTACCGAACGATGAGAGGACTTGGTCATTAACGAATACCGGCTGCACGGGAACCGATCGTCCTGGTGTGTTGCCGGTTTGCGAATGTTGATAATAGTTTCTGACCGCGCCCGCATTATTGATTTCTGAACAAGACATATAACCATCCTTCATCAAGGCCCCCCCGACGTTTTTTTTATCGGGAGCGCCTTGTTGAAAAAAACTGAGGAAGTGGCCGACTTACCTGCTTATCCGGCGGCCGGGATTAAACCGCCAGTCGTTGTCGAACGCTCGACGCCTGCCGCTGGTTTCGAACTCAAAGAAATCCTCAGACGGCCCTGGCGAAGTGATGTCCGGCTCCGGCTTATCCGGCTTCGGAGCATCTGGTTTAGGCGCATCCGGCTTCGGTGGGACCGGAGCGTCTGGCTTCGGCGGGACCGGTGCATCGGGCTTCGGCGGAACCGGCACATCTGGCTTAGGCGGGACCGGTGCATCGGGCTTCGGCGGAACTGGCACGTCTGGCTTCGGCGGGACCGGTGCATCAGGCTTCGGCGGAACCGGCACGTCGGCCTTCGGCGGAACCGGTGCATCTGGCTTAGGCGGAACCGGCACGTCCGGCTTCGGCGGGACCGGTGCATCGGGCTTCGGTGGGACTGGCACGTCTGCCTTCGGCGGAACCGGTGCATCGGGCTTCGGCGGAACCGGTGCATCAGGCTTAGGCGGGACCGGTGCATCGGGCTTAGGCGGAACCGGCACATCTGGCTTCGGCGGAACCGGCACGTCGGGCTTAGGCGGGACCGGCTTCGTTGCATCCGGGTGAGGACAATGGCAGTTCATCACTTGGACCGTGACGTTCACGTCGGAACTGCTCCGGCTGTTCGGCTGCACGTCCTTGCCCGATGCGGGGTCTGGCCTGCGGGGTTCTGGCAGGGGTTTAGGCGTTACCTTAACCTCGGAACTCGGGACCGCTGGATTGTTTGCTGGCTTGTCTTTCTGTACCGACACCTCAGAATTGGTCCCGGACTTGTCCTTGAGTGCAGTGTTCAATACCGGCGAGTTGGTCTCGGCTTTGTCCTTGGCTACAGTGTTCGGCACTTGCGAGTCAGTCCCCGCCTTGTCCTTGGCCGCAGTGTCAGGCACATTCGATTTACTGTCCGCCTTATCCTTCACCGGAGTATCGCTACTCTTTTCGGGTTTAGGCAGCGGGCCAGCATCGGGTACCAACTTGGGCATCCCGCCCTGTCCGGACAGCATGTTCCGTATGGCCTTGAATGCATATTCAAACAACTCGAACAACTTCTCGAGTGCATCCTTGTTGAAGGTGACGGTTCCATCCGTCACTACGGCGGGATTGTTTTTCAATACTGTGCCGGGCGTATTCGCCCGGATTTCGCCGGCGCTCTTGTCGACAGACTTTGGCAGGTCTGCATTCTGCTGATTGAAGTCATTAGTCAAGCGAGGGAAATTATTGACCGAAAAATTAGACATAAACAAATCCTTATTCAGTGATTGCCAAAACTCCTTCAGCGGTCTGCAAACAGACCGTCCAGGTTCTGGACTGGAAACAAACCCGAGTGCTGCACACTCCCTACTTTCGTGGGTGTTGCGAGCATCGGGTTCCGAAAATCGGCCTTCACATAAGGAAATCAAATGAAAATAGAGACTTTATCCTATGGACTTTCCGTAAAACATCATGCTTACCCGGTGGTCGCCGTGGGCAAAATGGATATATCAGGCAACAGTCAGCCGTTAAGGCAAATTGATGAAATCACTCACCCACGCCAGTCATTCATATCTGTGTTATTGCGCGCGCCCCTCATACTCCAACTAACAAAACTTAAAAATATGCGCCACTGACACCGCAAGACTCTGTAGCAAACAAGAAACTTGCTCACATATATAAAGCAATCAAAAAGCTCTAGTCACGTGCCCACAAACACTCGCGGTTAACGATCCGTGGCCTTATTTCAAGCAAAAAAAAGGGCGCCCACGGCACCCTTTCCTACTGAATTGAAACGCTTATATATATGTACTCAATTTTGCAGCGCAACCGAATCAGGCACCCCTAACAATCGTCCTACCTGCTCCAGGTCGGTTTCCCGCCGCATCAGCGTAAATAGTTCAACTGCTTCGGGATAGTTGCGGGTCAGCATCGCCAGCCATTGCTTCAAGCGTCCCGGCGCCTGGCGCTCGGTCAATTGCTCAACGGATTGCCGCCAGAATTCCTGGAGCATGGGTTGCATCTGCGCCCAAGTCATCTCGACCACCTCTTCCCCGGCCCGCGCGGCAGCAATCTGCCGGGCCAGGTCGGGACGAGCCACCAGGCCGCGACCGAGCATGATGTCTTCGACACCACTGATTTCGCGACACCGCCGCCAGTCTTCAACGCTCCAGATATCACCGTTGGCGAACACTGGCACCTTGACCACCTCTTGCACACGCGGGATCCACTCCCAGTGCGCCGGAGGTTTGTAGCCGTCAGCCTTGGTGCGGGCATGCACCACGATATGTGCTGCGCCGCCTTCGGCCAGGGCCGTGGCGCACACCAGGGCACCGTCGGGGCTGTCGAAGCCCAGGCGCATCTTGGCCGTGACGGGAATATGTGCCGGCACCGCACGCCGTACGTGTTCGACGATCTGGTTAAGCAGCTCCGGCTCCTTGAGCAGCACCGCACCGCCACGGGACTTGTTCACGGTCTTGGCCGGGCAACCGAAGTTGAGGTCAACCACCTGAGAGCCCAGCTCACACGCCAGGGCGGCGTTTTCCGCCAAACACACCGGGTCTGAACCGAGTAACTGCACACGCAGCGGCACGCCGGCAGCGGTCTTGGCACCGTGCAGCAACTCAGGGGCGAGTTTGTGGAAATAGGCAGGCGTCAGCAGGCGGTCGTTGACCCGGATGAACTCGGTCACGCACCAATCAATACCACCGACCCGGGTCAGCACGTCCCGCAGGATGTTGTCGACCAACCCCTCCATGGGCGCCAAAGCAATTTGCATGGAAAACACTCAACGAAAAACGTGGCGCAGTTTACTGGTTTCAGACGCTGGCAGGTAATTCGCCTTGCAGCGCAGGGCCATAACCCTCAAGAAATTCCGACGGCATGCGCTTGGGCTTGCCGCTGGACAGTTCGATGCAGACAAAGGTGGTTTGCGCTCGCAGCAAGGTAGCGCCATCACGCGGGCGTACCAGCTGGAAGCGTCGGGTCATTTTCAGGCGCTGGTCCCAGTCGACGATCCAGGTCGCCAACTGCAGCTCATCGCCCTCGTAACCGGCGGCGAGGTAATCGATCTCATGACGCACCACGGCCATCGCGCGATCCAGCCTGCGGTACTCGCTAAGGTCCAGCCCCAGGCGCTGGGAATGGCGCCAGGCGCAGCGTTCGAGCCAGGACACGTAAACGGCGTTGTTGGCGTGCCCCAGACCGTCGATGTCGTCGGCACCGACCTGCAGATCGATGATAAACGGCGTTGCCAAATCCCAGCCCATGGGGTGCTCCCGGTCGATTAATGTCGGCGGCGAGCAGTGTAACCCATGGCTCAGGCGGTTTGGCGCTCCGGCATGTGGCGGCCGGCCAGCAGCGCCAGCACGCCCTCGATCACACGCGGATCCGCCAGCACTTTCTGGTGCCCGCCCTGCTCCAGGCGCAGCAAGCGGCTGTCGAACCAGGCGTCATGGATGACCTGGCAAGCCTTGACCGAGACGAAGGTATCGTCTTCGGCATGCACGATCAGGCCCGGGATATTCATTTGATAGTGGGCGACATCGAGGTGCTTGAGGGGCATGCCCATCGTCAGCTCGACCTCCTGGATAAACGCCGAACGCGCTCGCGCCGGCAAACCGACCATGCCGGCAAAGCCGCGCAGTACGTCGAGAAACCGCGAGGGTGCGGCGATGCTGACCAACGCCTTGGTGCGCAAGCCCAACTGCACCGCCAACATCGCGCTGGCCCCACCCATGGAGTGACCGACAACCGCATGCAGCGGTGGCAGTTCGGCAGCCGCTTCCAGCATGGCGCGGGCAAACAGCAGCACATGGGCTTCGCGCCCCGGCGAACGCCCGTGAGCCGGACCATCCAGCGCAACCACCGAATAACCCGCCTCCACCAATGCGCTGATCAGGCTGGCGAATTGCGTTGGGCGCCCTTCCCAGCCGTGCATCAACAGCACCGCAGGGCCCTGGCCCCACTTCAGCGCCGACAGGCCGAAACGCAAAGTGATGCGCTCGGACTGCGCCAGCAGCGGCAGCTCCCAGTCACGGGGCGGCAAATCGCGAGGCGTCATGAACACCCGACGCATCTTACTAGCCACCGTTTGCGGCGCCAGCCGGCCCAAGGTGCCATTGACGCCACGAATCCATTTCAACGTGCCCATCGCTCATCCCTCAGGCCAGAAGCCGTTCTTAACGCACTGCGGACTTGGCCGCACGCAACACACGATCCGATAACTCACCCGGGCCCAGGGCGCGGGCCAGCGACAAGCCACCGATCATCAGTGCCATGTCGGCCAAGGCCTTGTCGGTGTCTTCCGGGCTGGCGGCCAGCTGTGCTGCCATCAGTTCGCAGTGTTCGTTCAAGGCCTGGCGAAATTCGTCCGGCAGGCGGCTCATCTCGCCCACGGTGGACGGGATCGGGCACGCCTGGCTGGTGGAGTCACGGTGTTTACGCGACAGGTAGAACGCTGCGACCAGCGCGCGACGCTCTTCACCGGTCAGCGAGGAGTCCATGTCATCGACGGCGGCGCGACGCCGGGCCAGCAACTCGGTGAAGGCCTCCAGCATCAGTGCGTCCTTGCTTTCAAAGTGCGCGTAGAAACCGCCGACGGTAAGCCCCGCCGCGCCCATGACTTCACCCACACTCGGCTCGGCCGGGCCGCGTTGTACCAGGGCGGCGCCGGCAGCTTGCAGAATGCGTTCACGGGTTTGCGCTTTTTTATCGTTCATCGTTGCCTCCGAATCTCATGCTTCGAATATTATTACCATAATAATATTTCGCAAGCCACAGGCATGACCATTGGTCAGAAGAACATTCAGGGAAAAAGGAAGGAGGGTTGGCCAAACGCCAGACAAACAAAAGGGCCATTCAATAATTGAATGACCCTTAAAAATCCCGCAGAGCGGGTAATCGTGGCGTCCCCTAGGGGACTCGAACCCCTGTTACCGCCGTGAAAGGGCGGTGTCCT
>NZ_JBSVWQ010000115.1:0-18171 GCF_054071215.1 Pseudomonas sp. SDO5522_S412
TTGGTTACTTTGCCGCTTTTGCAAAGTGACTCGCTGTAAGAGCGAAACCATAAGCCGCCGTTACCCAAATAACGGATATCCCCCCCAAAAAAGCTACCCCCCACAATTCCCACCAATCACCTCCCCCGCAAACGCCTTACGCACAAACGGCGTCGAGTCCACGAGCGAACCATTGACCGTAGCGGAGTGATCCAGCTCAGGATAAAAATGCCATTCAATCCGGTCCCCGACCTTGCACGCATCCCTGACCAGCGCCTTTTGCCCCGGCACAAACACATCCTGATCCCGCCCCCCCGTACCGACAAAAACCGGAATATCCGTCTTCAACGTCGGATACGCCGACTCACGATAAACCTTGTCGAGCGCCTCTTTCGGCGACCGCTTGAAACTGTCATTGAAGCTGAGCCCATCAGCCATCACCCGCTGCTCAATGGCATGCAAACAATCCCGCCGGCTGCTCTCAAACGCAGGCACTGCACGCTCGCTCAAGTAATCCGCAGCCACAAACCCAGGATCAAACAACGTGACAGTACTCAGCCGCAGCAAGTTATAGGCAAAGGTCGGCACCACCGAACTGCGGGCCTTTTCCAACTCGGCACTGTCTCCCGTTTTATGGGTGGCCGCGTAAGGCGTACCGGTCGCCACCACCCCCACGATATCCAACTCGGGCGCATAGTCTTTCGCATAGACCGCCGTGGCAAACGCAGCACGGCCACCCTGTGACTGCCCAAACACCACCACACGTTTGGAGAGTTCGAAACCACCCGCCCCTACCGCGCGAATGCTGTCGAGCACCCCATAGGCCAGCGGACTGGTCAGCCCATACGGATGCAGGCCAGGCGTCCCAAGCCCCTGGTAATCGGTAGCGACAATCGCGTAGCCCTGAGCCAGCCAATAATTGAGATAGCGCGTATCCCGAGGGCTGCGACCGGCGAACGACGGCGCGCAGATATCGGCACTCCCCACCGTGCCGTGGGCCCACGCCATCAGCGGCCAGCCACCCGGTGGCGGTGTGCCCTTGGGCAGGAACAGCGCACCGGAAACGACAATCCGTTTATGGGTATCGAGACCGTCGGTGGACGTGTACAGGATGCGAATATTCTGCCCCGCCTCGACCAGGCTTTGCTGGCCGGTCAACGGCTCGCTGCGCAGCATCCGCCCGGGTGACGCGGGCACCTTGTCCGCCCAGGTATAGAACGCGGGAACACCACCATCACCGACGGGCGTTTGCGCAGCACTCACACCACTGCATCCCGCCAGCAACACCGCCAGCGCAAGCGATAACCGACGCGACATCACCAGCCCTCTTTCAACATCCGCAATTCAAGGTACTGCAACAACATGATGGTCTTGCCGTCGACGATCTCGGCACTGTCCACCATACCCAGGGCCTCCTCGAATCCCAACTCCAGCACTTCAATATCCTCACCTTCATCCTCCAGCCCACCGCCATCACTGACTCGGTCGCCAGGCTGATATTCGCCGATGAAAAAGTGAATGCGCTCGGTCACCGAGCCCGGGCTCATGAAGGCCGAATAGATCTTTTCTACATGGCCCACACGGTAGCCCGTCTCTTCTTCCGCCTCCAGGCGAATGCGTTCCTCGGGGCTGGCGTTGTCCAGCAGGCCGGCGGCAGACTCGATCAGGTAACCGTGGTAGCCGTTAACGTAGGTAGGCATGCGGAACTGGCGAATCAGCAACACCGTGCGCCGCTCGCGGTTGTACAGCAGGATCGTCGCGCCATTGCCCCGGTCATAGATCTCGCGGGTCTGGGACTGCCAACTGCCGTCGCGGCGGCGCAGGTCAAAGGTGTACTTTTTCAGCACATACCAATTATCCGAGAGCAGTTCTTCGGCGTGGATGCGGACGGGACTGTTTTCCATGGCAGGACCTTTTTGTCTTGTGTTATTCAGCATTTCGTGCAAAATCGTGCACAGTCAAGAAAAAACGTGCAGGAAGCTTCCGATGCTGACCCAACAACGTAAACAACACCTGCTGGATACGCTGCGCCGCGACGGCCGGCTGATTGCCAAGGAGTTGAGCCAGGCACTGGAGGTTTCCGAGGACACGATTCGGCGTGACCTGCGGGAAATGGCCAAGGAAGGTTTGCTGCTGCGGGTGCACGGCGGCGCCTTGCCAGCATCCCCCGCGATGGCTGATTTTTCGGTTCGGGAACACTTGGTACCCGAGGAAAAAATCGCCATTGGCCGGACGGCTGCGCAACTGGTGCAGCCCGGCCAGGTGGTGTTTATCGATGGCGGTACCACGTGCCTGCAACTGGCCCATCACTTGCCGGCGGACCTGAATGCCACCGTGGTCACCCACAGCCCGTCGATTGCCATGGCCCTGGTGGATCATCCGCAGATTGAAGTGATCATGCTCGGCGGGCGGCTGTTTCGCCACTCACTGGTGGGGGTGGGGGCGGCCACGCTGGAGGCCATCGGCCGGGTCAATGCCGACCTGTATTTCATGGGGGTGTGCAGCGTGCACCCGAATGCCGGCCTGTCTACCGGCGATTATGAAGAGGCAGTGGTCAAGCGCGCGTTGTGTCACGCGGCCGCAGAAACCATCGTGCTGGCCACCTCGGAAAAGCTCAACACCGCGTCGCCCTACCAGGTGGTGGAGCTGACACACGTCAGCGCGATCGTCGCATTGGCCAGTACGCCGCGTGCCCTGCTGCAACCCTATGAAGCTCAGGGCCTGACGCTTTACCTGGCGTGACCGTCAACAGTCCTTGATGGCTTGCCATGACGCGGCGACATGCGCAGCGTCCGAGGCGTTGACCCGCGCCAGGTCAACCGGATACTCGACCCCCGGATTTTCAGCGAACCGCGTGGCGGTGAACTGACCGTTGCTGGCACGCAGGATATAGCCGCTGTCCTGGCACGCTGCCGAAGCCAGGAAGATCACCCCAGGCGTGACCCATTCCGGCTTGAGGTTGTTCGGTTCGCCGGTCACGCCCCACATGCGGGTCTTGGCCACGGGTGAGATGGCATTGACCAGGATCCCGGCCTCCGCCCCTTCCCCGCTCAAGGCATTCATGATCCCCAGTTGCGCCATCTTCCCCGCGCTGTAGGCCGCCAGGCCCGGCTGGACGTAGCGCGTATACATCGCACGGTCGGAGGTGGTCAGCACAATGCGGGGTGCGGCAGATCGCGTGAGGTGCTGCCACGCGTGTTTGCACAGCCAGATCGGTGCATAGACATTGACGTCCATGGCCCGCCGGATGAAAGCCTCGTCGGCGGCCTCGATGGGCTGATAGCCGACCCAGCCAGCATTGTGGATCAGGATATCGAGCTGCCCGAAATGCGTGATGGCGCACTCGATCAGCGCTCGACACCCCGCTTCGCCGGACAGGTCACCCGCGTGGCCAACCACCCGCAGGCCTTCACCCTGCAGCGCCAGCGCGGCCGCCTGTACCACCTGGGGATCAGCCCCATCGCCGAGGGTGTCGGCACCGATATCACTGATTACCACCTGCGCGCCGAGTCGCGCCAACTCGCGCGCATAGCTGAACCCCAAGCCACGGGCGGCACCGGTCACGATTGCGGTTTTACCTGTAAAGTCCATCGTCGCGTTCTCCTGATAGGCACTCCACCCTAACAACCCGTGGCCGTCCTGTTTAATACTGAAAAACAGCGATATTGATACCTGCGTCGTATCAAGCCCCACACCGCCATCTACCTGAAGGAACAGCCCAGATGATCGAAACCCGCCTGTTGCGCCAGTTCGTTGCCGTTGCCGAAGCGCTGCACTTTCACCAGGCCGCGGAGCGCCTGCATATGGCGCAGCCAGCGTTGAGCCAGGCGATCAATCGCCTGGAGGCAAAGTTGGGGTTTGCCCTGCTGCAGCGTGACCGTCGTGGCGTGAAGCTGCTGCCAGCCGGGGCGGCGTTTCTTCAGACGGCCTACACCGTCCTCGGGCAATTGCAGCAAGGCATTGAGCAAGCCCGGCAGGTGTCCCAGGGAACCGCCGGCACGCTCACCATCACCTCGGTGTCGATCACCGGCTATCCGTGGTTGCTGGATACCCTCAGGCAGTTTCGCCTGGCGTTCCCCAGGGTTCAGTTGGTGATCAAGGAAATGCCCTCTGCCAACCAGGCCAAGGCCTTGTTGAGTGGTGATACCGATATCGCTTTTTTGCGCTACCTGCCAGGCCAGGCAGATAACATCGAATCCCGGCTGCTGCTGGATGAACCGATCCTGCTGGCGCTGCCCGCAGACCATCCGAATGCGGATGACGCCGCTATCGAGCTGAAGGACTTTGCCGGCGCCGATTTTGTGTTCACGCCCCAGGCATTGGGCAGTGGCTATCACCACCAGTTGATCGCTTTATGCGAGGCCGCGGGCTTCTCTCCAAGGGTGGTCCAGGAAGCCGATCAATTACCCACCCTGATTGGCCTGGTGGCGTGCGGATTTGGTGTGGCGCTGGTGCCGCAGTCCATTGCCCGTTCGATGCCCCGTGACAAGGTGGCGTTTGTGCCCCTCGCCGCCGCGCCCTCCAGCATCGGGCTCTACCTCAACTGGAACACCAGCCATTCTTCCCCCTTGGCCGGGCACTTCTTTTCTCTGCTGGACGAGGCGATGTAATACTTTGCAAGCAATGTCCGGTGACGACCGTCTGAATATTTCCTGCGCGGCCAGGGCATCTGTTAAAACCCGTGCTTCGCCTGTGTCCTGGAACCTTCATGTCTTCACGTTTTCTGTCCCGTCTCGGCCTGCGCTGGTTTCCCCTGCTGTGCATGGCCGCCCTGATCATCGGCCTGCCCGTGGGTTGCGCCGTGCTGCAACACAAGGAACGCGAGTTGCTGTTTCGCGTGGAGCCGGGCACTGCCAGCTGGTACAGCGGGTTGCCGCGTGATGTGCAGGAATTCGACCTGAAACCCGCGAGTTTCAAGGCAGGACAGAATATTCATGGCTGGTGGTGGCCAGCGGCACAGAAGGACGCGCCGGCAATTCTCTACCTGCACGGCGTGCGCTGGAACCTCACTGGCCAACTGTTTCGCATCGAACAGCTGCGGGCCCTGGGCTTTTCCGTACTGGCCATCGACTACCGCGGCTTCGGCCAGAGTCGAGGCGACCTGCCGTCGGAAACCAGCGTGTACGAAGACGCGCGCATTGCCTGGGAACGCTTCCAGGTGCTGCAACCCGACCCCGCCAAGCGCCTCATCTACGGGCACTCCCTGGGTGGCGCGGTGGCCATCGACCTCGCGGTGGAACTGGGCAAGCAGGCAGCGAACAATCAGGTGCCGCCGCCAGTGCGCGGACTGGTCATCGAGTCCACCTTTACTTCCCTGGCAGATGTGGCCACGGCGGTAGCCAATACGTCATTGCCGGTGCGCTGGCTGCTGTCGCAGAAGTTCGATTCCATTGACAAGATCGCTGATATCCACATGCCGCTGCTGGTGGTTCACGGGCTCGCCGATGCCTTCGTGCCACCGCGCTTCAGCCAGCAACTGTTTGACGCCGCCCAACAGCCGAAACACCTGTTGCTGGTACCCGGTGCCACTCATAACGACAGCATGCGACTGGCCGGCAGCAGTTATCGCCAGGCGTTAGACAGCCTGATGCAATCGAAGCGCGCCACTCAGGTTGCCGGGCCCTCCACCGGGCGCCCAAACGACTCGTAAATCTGCATTTCGGCACCGGTTTCGCCGGTGCCTGTCAAGGCGCAAAGCCTGCCCATGCTGGCCATAAACAGTGACTGATCAAATATTAACCGCAGGTTAAATCGCCATACCCGCCGGGCTCAAGCGAAGTTATCCACAGAGATACCCACGGTTTTCGTGGACAACTCTTTTTACTTTTTTACGATTTTTTTGCTCAGTAATGCCCTGTTGGAAAGCTTGGCGGCAGCAAAATCTCCTGCATCACCTCGCGAATCGAAACCATGGGGTTTGGTACCGGACCGGGTGTGGTTTTTCCATGGTGCTCAGCTCACTCGGCAGGGCATCACCGACACCCCAACCCATTGCGTTTGCGCCTAATGCTGATTAATCTCGCATAAACACGCATCAACGAGCAAAAACATGCATAACACCCATGCTGCCATCGACCTGCCCTCCCTGCGCAAACAGAAAATCCTGTTGCTGCTGGAGCGCGACGGTAAAGTCACTGCCTCGGAGTTGGTGGAGCATTTCGCCGTTTCCCAGGACACCATTCGCCGCGACCTTGGCGAACTCGCCTCCGCCGGTCTGCTGCAGCGCGTGCATGGAGGTGCGCTGCCACGGCCCAAGGACACCGGCAAGGATTTCTTCACCCGGTTTGGCGAAACCACCGCGACCAAACGCCACCTGGCGCAACTCGCCGCCGATCGCGTGGAGGACGGCCAGATCGTGCTGTTCGACTCCGGTACCACCACCCTGCAAATCGCCCAGTCACTACCGCATTCCATCAAGCTGACCGCCGTCACGCACTCACCGATGATTGCCATCGCGTTGTCCGAACATCCCAATGTGACGGTGATCCTTGCCGGTGGCCAACTCAACCCGGTGACCATGGCCGCCAGCGGGCATGAAGCATTGCGGCTGATCCAGGGCATCAAGGCCGACCTGCTGTTCACGGGTGTGTGCGCACTGCATCCACAGGTCGGCATCAGCTCGTTGCACTTCGAGGAAGTGGCGGTAAAACAGGCTATGCTCGACAGCGCCTCCCACGTGGTGGCCGTCACCCTGGCCGACAAACTGGGCGCCGTGGAGCCATTCGTAGTGGCACCGTGCAGCCGCATTCATACCCTGATTACCGAGTGGCACGTGCCGCCGGGCAGCGTCGAGGCTTATGAATGCCTGGGGCTGGAGGTGATGCAAGTGGATGCCTGAGGGGCAAGCATCGCTTGAAGGGCAAGCGCATCGACCAGCGCATGACCGCTGGCCGTATTATCGAAAATACACCAGGTCGGAATGCCGTCCTCCAGGGAGGCTCTCAATACCTCGGCCAGCGCGCACAAACGCTCGGTTTCGTAAGCGCTGTGATAGATACGCGGCGAACCATGCAGGCGCCAATAACGCACACCTTGCCAGCCTTTCGGTGCATCCCCATCAGCGATCACCGGCGGGTCGGCGGCGACCCGTCCTATCTGGTAATCCTGCAAAAGCCCGTCGGCCTGCACCCAGCTGGCGTGCCGCGGCTCAAGCACCACAGGCCCAGGGAAGCGTTGACGCAAGGCTGTGAAAAAGCCGCCGGCAATGATCGGGTCGTAGCTTAAAGAAGGCGGCAATTGCACCAGCAGGCAGCCCAGGCGGTCGCCCAATTGCAGGCACTGTGCAAGGAACTCATCCAATGCCGTATCGCAGTCACGCAGACGTAATTCATGGGTGATGTGCCGTGGCACCTTGACCGAAAAACCAAAGCCCGACGGCACTGACTGCGCCCATCGTGCGTAGGTCTGCGGGCGATGGGGGCGGTAGAAGGAGCTGTTGATTTCAACCGCATTCAAGCACGAGGCATAACGTTGCAGATGAGTGCCCTGCCGGGGAAATCTTGGCCATTGCTCACGAGGCAGGCTCCAACCGGCACAACCGAGAAAAATCGGCATCAAAACAACACCGACGCCGCATCCCTCATGAAAATCTCCACCGTCTTCGGCCCGACGCCCTCGAACGCATTCAAGCGTTTTTCAAACTCCCCACGGTCGGCACTGGCATCGTGGATATGGCTGATCCTGCCCGCGTACTCCGCATTCAACTTGCTGCTGAGGTCGAGCAGGCGTTGCGCGGTGCTTTCGTCGTAACGCACGTAATGCGCCTCACCGAGCATGGCCACCAGTTCGCGAGAGGTGCAGTGTTGCAGTTTGCGCGGGGTGTCCCGGCCATGCTTCACCACAATCACCTGATAGGCCTGCGCCGCGATCTGCGCCTGAATGCGCTTGCCCATCAGGAAGCTGGCGACAAACCACTTGAACAGTGCGTTGTCATCACCGGGCTTGAGCTCAATACCCAGTTCCCCGGCGCTGATGGATCGCCCCATGACTGCCTCCGTTCTTCACTGACCCAGCTTGCGCTCGGCCTTGGCGGCTTGCTCGTTGATCTGGTCGGTTTGCCGTTGTGTGTCCTTGATGGACGTCGGCGTGATCACCTTATCAACGGTTTCAGTCTTGGGGTTTGGGCGCTGCAAGGAACTGTCCTTCTCGTCAAGCTGGCGACCTTTCTGCGCCTGTTCGGAGCTGATTGCATTGGGGGTTTTGTCAGTGGTTTTTTCAGTGCCCATGGTGATTCTCCTGCTGTTAAAAGATCAGGCTCCAGCGCGGAGCCGTTATGCAGCAGAGCCCATGATTTTTTGATAGTTCAAGGAAATTGCGTGGGCTGCGGCCCGGAGAAATAAGCGCAAATTAATTTAAACCTTTTGCTCAGGCACCCGCTCAACAGTCAGGTAACGGCATCGCGCCACTCTTCAGGAGAAGCATCATGAAGCACTTGCTGATGAAACAAATGGGACTGACCTTCGCGCTGGCCGCAGGCTCGATGGGTGTGGCCATGGCCGCCACTTCCAATGACTTCGTTGACGCCGCAGCCCAGGGCGGCATCACCGAAGTAGAAGCCGGCAAACTGGCGCTGGAAAAGAGCGGTGCCGCTGATATCAAGGCGTTTGCCCAGCACATGATCACCGACCACACCAAGGCCAACCAGGAGCTGACGGCCCTGGCGACGAAGCTCGACATCAAGGTGCCCGACGATGCCAGCCTCACCGACAAGGCCAAGAAAATGATCCTGGAAATCCGTGAAGAGTCCTTTGACAAGGCTTACGCCGACAATCAGGTAAAGGCCCACGAAGACACCGTGGCCCTGTTCAAAAAAGAAGCCGCCTCCTCGGATAACGCCGAACTGAAGGCTTTTGCCGAGAAGACCCTGCCGACTCTCGAAACCCATCTGAAGATGGCCAAGGAGTTGCAGTCCCAGCACGCCAATTAATCATTGACCCACTCAGGAGACACTCGACCATGAGTTCGCAACTGCACGGCAAGAAGATTCTGATCATCACCTCCAACACCGGTATCGAGCGCGACGAGTTGCTCAAGCCGCTGGAAGCCCTGCGTGGTTTCGGCGCCACGGTGACCCACGGCTCCAGCAAAGGTGGCAGCACCCAGACCTTTCTCAAGGACACCGAGAAAGACAGGACGGTAGAGTCCGACGCCAAGCTCTCGGACCTGCACGGCAGTGATTTCGATGCACTGGTCATCCCCGGGGGCACCGTCAATGCCGACACCCTGCGCCAGGACGCCGATGCACTGCGGCTGATCAATGACTTCGTCAAGGCCGGGAAAACCGTAGCCGCCATCTGCCATGGCCCTTGGGCCCTGATTGATGCCGGCGTGATCGGCGGCAAGACCCTCACCTCCTACAAAAGCGTGCGCACTGACCTGGTCAATGCCGGCGCAGCAAACTGGGTGGATACGCAGGTGAAGGAATGCCCGGCCAATGGCTGGACTCTGATAACCTCGCGCACGCCCGACGATTTGCCGGCGTTCAACGAGGCCATTGCCAAGACACTGGCGGCCTGACGCCCGCCAATGCAAACAGGCGCCCTCGGGCGCCTGTTTTTTTTTGATTCTGTCTTAGCCTTTGCCATGCTCAGTGGCATGTGTCGCCCGGTTCACACCCTTGGGTCCAAACAGCGCCCAGAGGATCAGCCCCAACAGCGGCATGAAGATCAGTACCACCAGCCATAACCCCTTGGTCTCCCAGCCACTGCCACTGCGCAGAACGCTGTTGATCGCCCACAGTTCCAGCAGCACCAGAATCACCGCCAAGCCAATCCAGACATATTCGATTTGCATGATTCATCCTCCTGAGGTCGTATGCGTTAGGTCAAGCAACGCGCCCGAGGGTTCATTAAAATTGCAACGGATGGCTCTCGCCCAACGGTTGCGGCACACGGGCCGTAACCTTCTAGACTCAAATGGACACTACCTTTTACCCCTCGGAGGCCCGGGATGACCGAGCACATCATCCACTTTCACTGCCAGATCGATCAGGGCACCACCGAGCGCTTTCGTGATTGCTGCCTGGACGCCATCGATCAAGGCGCCAGTTCGTTGCTGTTGAACCTGTCGACCACCGGCGGCAGCACCAATTTCGGTTTTACCCTCTACACCTTCCTCAAGTCCCTGCCGGTGCCGCTGTGTGCGATCAATGCGGGCAATATCGAGTCCATGGGCATCATCATGTTCCTGGCGGCAAACCGCCGGATCACCACGCCACACTCGCGCTTCCTGATCCATCCGATGAACTGGTACTTCAACCAGAACTCGGTAGACCACCAGCGCCTGCGGGAATACCTGTCGAGCCTGGACAACGACCTGGCGCGCTACGTGAAAATCTACGAACTGGAAACCGCCAGCGCCGAAACCCACCTGGATATTTTCAAGTGCCTCTCGGCCGAGGAAAAAGTCATCGCCGCCCACGAGTCACTGGCCTACGGGATTGCCCATGAGGTCGAGCAGATCGTGTTTGCCGACGACATCAAGCACTGGAAAGTCAGCGGCGGCTAGGCATGGTTTAATGCATGCCAGCCGCCACTGGACCGTGCAACCTGCACGACCAGCGTCGATATTTATTCGATATAAACTATTGATTTATAAGCCAATAAATATTCCGTTCAACTTGGTACAACTCATGCTGTAGAGGTCTGGACAGGCGGGCAATTCGACCCGCCCTTTCGCTACCCGTGAGGTGTCACCCATGAATGCCATTGATCTTCTCAAGGCCGACCACGAACGCGTCAAAGCCATCCTGAACCAGCTGAGTGAGTCTACTGAACGCGGCGTCAAAAAGCGCACCGAGCTACTGGCGAAACTGGAAATGGAAATCAGCCTTCACACCCGCCTTGAGGAAGAAATCCTCTATCCGGCTTTTCGCAAGGCTGGGGGCAAGGATCAGGAAATCATGTACCACGAAGCCAAGGAAGAACACCGCACCGTCGACTCCCTCGTACTGCCAGACCTGAAGCAGACCTCACCCTCCACGACCGAGTTTTCCGGGCGAGTCAAAGTGGTCAAGGAACTGTTGGAACACCACATCGAGGAAGAAGAAAGCGAGATGTTCCCGCAGGCCAGGAAGCTGCTGGGCAAGGCATTGCTCGAAGAGCTTGGAGCAGAGATGGAAGCGATGAAAGCCGCGCACAAGAAGGCGCCCGGGGCCAAGCCAATGGCGGCGTGATGTCCATTCGTCGCATGGCTGGAAACTTTTTCAAACTTTGATTTGGCTGGCGGATTCCCAATTAGGCAACACCATTGATTCGCTCATCATTGAGGGTTTTGAAAATGGCTAACAGTGGAAAAACCACCTCAGGCGCTGGTCACAAGGATCAGCAAGAAACCACGCGTAAAAGCGGCGGCCAGGGTTCAGGCGGCAATGTCGCCAATGACCGCGCAAAGGCTTCTGAAGCGGGCAAAAAAGGCGGGGCTCATGGCCACGCCCCAGGCTCCAAGAAGTCTTGATTGAGGCGTCGCCGAAGCCCGGATGTGGTCCGGGCTTCGGTCCCAATCGCCAAGAGGGATTGAGTCATGAAGACCAGCATTTCCCAAAGGATCGTACTCGCCGCCAGCTTGACGCTCGTTCTGTATGCCCCCGCCTACGCAGCCTTCGGCGACAACACCGCCCCCGAGGCACCCGCCTTGAGCGGCAACAGCCCACCCGGTTCGGCGCTGCCACCCGGCACCTATCCCAGCAGCCCTTCAGGGGCCGATAGCAGCGGCAACAAGGGCGCTGAAACCAAAGCACCCGCGCCGTCAAAAAGCGTGAAGAGCATCCGCCACAAAGGCACCTCGACCCAGCATCCCGCCAACAAGAGCGGCAAGAAAACCGTTCCTGCATCGGGAAGTTGAGAAATTAGAGCTCGCTTGGGCCACCGATAAAGTCCAGGCGCAAGTTCAACCACTGCCGAACGATTTCCCGGGACGCTTGCCGGGCTTCAACAGCAGAGAAGCCCCGCTCGCGCTGCAACCATTCGCTCGTGACTTGGCGCGCCGGTTCAATGGCCGCCAGCGCCTGCTGGCGTTGCTTGGCGGGCCATTGTTTATCAGCGCCCCAGTTGCGCAGCGTTAATTCGGGATCCTGGGTCTTGCCTGCGGCGCCTGGCTGGAGAAACAGCCGAGGCGACGCGGTGGCCTTGAGGGAAAGCGTGTTCCAGTCGGCGTAGCTGGCAAAGCGGATGGTGCCTTCGTTCTGCGATGCAGTGGACAAAGGCTCGGTAAACGAATCGTCCAGCCGCTTCCAGGCCGGCTGTGCAAACAGATCACCCTGAGGGGCACAAATCGGCGCAAAGCTGTCGCGGGTGGAGCCGTACAACGACCCGAACGACTCATACGCGACCTCACCCTGCCGGCTGAAAACGAAACAGTGCACATACGGGCGTTGGTCGGCGTACATCTCATACTGTTGGCGCTCGATCATCATGCGCAGCAAGGTCAACATCACCCGGTCACGGCTGACAGCAGGATCATTCTGCAGGTCCTGCCAGATCGACCAGGGAAAACTGTCTTCCTTGAGTGCTATGAGAACCTGCTTGCGATTCTCCTCGGCCTCATTCTCCGTCACGCCACTGTCAGGTTCAAAACGCTGCAGGTAGACCAGCCAGGCGGCGGCCAGATCGTTCATCGGGTAGCGCCGAAGCCCTTCAACTGCCTGGGCCGGATGGTACGGAATACTGGCAATGATTGCGTCAAGGGCTGCGGTGTCTTTGTGGGTGATGGTTCCCACCTCGACCACTCTCTGGCTCAGTTGGGATTGCAGGCAGCCGGGCAATTGTTCGGGGGTACCGGCACATGCGTTGCGAGTCTGCAACCACGTGCGCTGGCCACGGCGCAATTCGTCGCGCTGGTCGGGTGCCAGTTTGGCCATTGCCTGGCTGTAGTACAGGCCCAGCGTAGTGTCGAGTTCGCTTAATTCAGGGCTGGCGCAAATAGCCTTTTCCACCGTGGTGGAGGCCTTTTTACAATCAAAGGACGCGCCACTGGCAGGCATCCCCGCGCCCATCAGCACGCCAGTGAGCAACAACATTGGATAGGCAGAATGAATACGGCGGGCCATGGCTTTCCTAAGGTGAGTTCCTTTCAAGGCGCTTATTGTGCCGACGCGATTGCCAATGTCCAGCCTGCCGGCACAGTACTACGAAACACTTGCCATGGAGGGCCGATCAGTTGCCAGCTCACGCTCAATCTGTTCGATGCTCGGCAAGCTGGTTTGCAGCTCTGCAGGCAGTGATTCCACCAGTTGATACTCGGCAACACCAATGGGGCGCGAACTGTCACGCAGGGCGTATTCGGCCACTACTTCGTTCTTGCTCTTGCACAGCAGCAGGCCGATGGTGGGGCTGTCCTGTGGGTGCTTGAGCTGGGCATCTACCGCCGCGAGGTAAAAGCCCAGCTGCCCCAGATGGTCGGGTTTGAATTTGCCGGCCTTGAGTTCGATGACCACGTAGCACCTCAGCTTGAGGTGATAAAACAGCAGGTCGACGAAAAACTCCTCGCCTCCCACGTCCAGCAACACCTGCCGTCCCACGAAGGCAAAACCGGCGCCCAGCTCCAGCAGAAAATCGGTGACATGTTTGACCAGGGCGTTTTCGATTTCACGTTCCTGCGCGTCAAGGGTCAGGCCGAGGAAGTCGAAACGGTAAGGATCCTTAAGCGATTCGCGAGCCAGGTCGGATTGCGCCTTGGGTAGCAGCCCCTCGAAGTTGCTGACCGCATTGCCGCTGCGCTCCAGCAGGCGACCCTCGATTTGCATCACCAGGATGTTGCGCGACCAGTTGTGCTCGATGGCCTGAGCGGCGTACCAGCGACGGGTTTCTGGGCCGGGCAACTTGTCCAGCAACGCCAGTTGGTGATACCAAGGCAATTGTGCAAGCACCCCTTGCACAAATTCCACGTCCGGCCACGCCTCCGCAAATGCACGCATGTACTTCAGGTTACGCGGCGAAAAACCCTTCATCTCCGGAAATGCTGAACGCAAATCCTGCGCCAGCCGCTCAATCACCTTGGTCCCCCAGCCCTGCCGCGCTTGCCGGGTCAGAATATCCTGGCCGATTTGCCAATACAGCAACACCAGCTCGCGGTTTACCGCCAGGGTGGCGCGTTGCTGGGCGCAGTGGATTCGACTCTTGAGATCGGATAGCCAGTCGCTGTATCCCTCGGGTGTTGTGTTCAGGCTATCGGGGGTCTCACTCATTCCTTTTCCCTCGTGGGTTGGGCAGGCGGCCGATAGTAGCGAGGGAAAAATGCGTGATGGGCCAGCAGAATGCTTTCGATACAAATCAACTGGAACCGTACCTTCAGGCGCATCAAGGGGTGCCTCAACATGCGTGCTGTGGTCAAATGAGCCGGTCACTTCCATGGTTATTCCCGATCTATGAACGCCACACCCACCGACGACAGCCAGGCATCCACCGGGGACCGCATCCTGTTCCTGCTCAAGACCCGTGGCCCACTGAAAACCACGGACCTGGCTGCGCTGCTGGACATCACCTCCGAAGCCGCCCGCCAGCAAATCCAGAAGTTGCAGGTCGCGGAGTTGATCGTCGGCGTATCAGCCCCCATCTCGGGTGCCGGCCGGCCATCCTTGAAGTGGACCCTGACCGAGACCGCCCAGAGTAAATTCCCGGATTCCCATAGCGTGCTGACCTTGCACCTGATCGAGTCCATCGAAGGGATTTTTGGCAGTGAAGGCGTGGAAAAAGTCATCGCCAGCATGGAGGCGACCGCCAAGCACGAATACATCCAGGCCTGCTCCGCCGCATCGAGCTTGCAGGAGAAAGTCGCGATCCTGGTGCAGATTCGTGAGCGCGCCGGGTACATGGCGCAGATGGAGCCGCTGGACGAAGGCTGGCTACTGGTGGAAAACCACTGCCCGATCTGCGTGGCCGCCCGTAAATGCCAGGGTTTCTGCCGCTCGGAGTTGCAGATTTTCCAGGCTGCGCTGGGCGATGAGAATGTGGTGGAACGCTGCGAGCATTTGATCTCTGGGGATCGACGCTGCGCCTACAGCATCCAGCCCCGCCACCCGTAAGAAAGAGGCTGCGATGGGCTGCGCAGCAACCGTAATTCCAGCGCCGCAGTGTCCCGGATACACCAACGGTTCAGGACTCACCATTGCTGCGCAGTCCATCGCAGCCTCAGGCCGAAGTCAGGCCCATTGCAGGTTGAACAGAGCGAACGCCAACAGCGCCCAGATCGCCAGCACCAAGTGCGTCAGTTGCAAGCCCTCCTGGCGAATCCAGTAGCCAAACCACAAGCCACCCAGCAGCATCGCGAAAACGAAAGCCGAGAAGCCGCTGAGGGCGAGATTGAGCCATGGCCGCGCGGCCGGGAGGCCATCACCGAGGACCAACTGGTAGCTGCCGGTCCATGCCGCCACTGCCGCGATCACCTGCAGCGCCAACACAATCAGCAGTGCCAATTGATGCAGGTGGTGGGAACGCACAGCGCGCCTTAACAGGGGTATGTCGATGGCCGGAGCCTGGTGCAGTGGCGCCATGGCCATGGTCGCGCCCACCGCACCGACCGAGCTGCGAAATGCCTGCAAGTTGTTGACCACGGCGAGGGTCAGCCAGACACTCAAACCCAGGGCCTGAGTGATAAGGAACAGCCCTGCGGTAACTCCCGGCAACCATAGCTCGACGCTCATCCAAACCTCCTTGTCTGCTGTAGGGCAAATCAGGCTCTTGGCATATAACCAAGAATACACTTGGATAATACGGTGAGCGCTTTAACTTACACAAGGCAAACTTTTAGATCCGGTAACCGTTGTTGCCCGGTGGATCGAGCGGAACCTCAAGGCACCGGCAACCACCCGCTGAACCTTCCCTGGCTATCCAGCGCGCACCAGGCGAAATCTCCGGGCAGCGGCGGCAAGTTCTGCAGCGGTACGCCGCTGCCCTGCTTCCAGTCCACCACTTGCAGGGATGAACCTTGCCAGGCCAGGACCAGGCCCCGGGCCTGGCTGGTGTCATCGCTGACCCAACGGGCTGCCGCCGCCGTCATGAACGCTTCGATGGGCTCTTCATCGATCTGCGTGCGATACACCGAACCGAGCAGCCAACGGCACACGTTTACATGGTAGGTCCAGTCCAGGGAGGGACGGTTGCGGTAAGCCCAGGTCATGAAGCTGCGAAACAGGTTCAAGCCCTCCGGCGGGTCGAGCTTGAGCAAACCGGGGCAGATGTCGAACAAGGTGTGCCAGTACGGCAGCAACCGTGCATCCAGGTGGACGAAACAGCGGGCGTTACTCGGGTATTCGACAGACGGTAGCAGCACGTCGCTGCGGGACGGACGGCGCGACGCCTTGTTGACCAGGCGGGCAGCGCCGGAAGGCAGGATAGAGCTCATGGAACGCACTCACACTCGTGACGATAGAACGCCTCCTGGTATCAGGAAGCCCGGGGCACACGTCAGAATGCAGGGGAAGCGCGAGGGTTGGCCGAGGGCCAGGAATACCGTGGAGGGGCCTTGTTGCGCCGCTCATGGGCCGGGCGCGGCTTTTGCCCCAGGCCCAACAGCCAGGCCAGGCAAAACAGGAAGACGATGCCCAGGGTCACGGCGGAGCACACCGGGCAGGCGAAGAAGTTCGACCAGCTGCTGGCCGTCGGATTACCCAGGCCGGCATCCGAGGCCGGCGCCTTGGTGCCCAGGCTTGAACAGAACTGACCGCCCAGGCCATTGAGCTCAAGCCCCATCATCTGCCCATGGCCCAAACCGCAGACGAACACATTGAACAGGACGCAAAAATACAGGGTCCAGGCAATGAGTGAACGGTCCGGGCGGGAGAGTTTCATGGCGGCGACTTTACCATTCCCCCTGTAGGAGCTGTCGAGCTTTAGCGAGGCTGCGATGCAGGCGCCACGGTCTTGCAGGAATACCAAGCCGATCCCTTCGCAGCCTCGCTCAAGCTCGACAGCTCCCACATTTGGTCTTGCTCGGCAGGGCCTGTGACAGAACGTCGCAGATTACGCCCAGAGGCCCGGGTTGTTAGAATGCCACGCTCTCCTCGCCTGATTTAACGCTTCGTGGTACCCAGGCGCTTCACAGGATGCACAGTTGATGAGTACGTTATTCACCCGCCGCAAAGTCCTCTCCGGCATGGGATTGCTGGGCCTGGGCCTGCTGGCCGGCTGTGACAACAGCCCGAAACTGAACTTCAAGTACGGCAAGGATCTGAGCGACAAGATCATGGGCCGCACCTTCAAGCTCAAGAACACTGACGGCGAGACCGTCACCTTGAGTTCCTTCCGTGGCTTGATGCCAGTGGTGTTCTTCGGCTTCACCCAGTGCCCGGCCGTGTGCCCGACCACCCTGGCGCGCATGGCCCAGGCGAAAAAACTGATGGGCCGCGACGGCAAGATCATGCAGGTGGTGTTTATCACCCTGGATCCGGAACGCGACACGCCCAAGATACTCGACGCCTACGTCAAGGCCTTCGACCCCAGCTTCCAGGCGCTGTACGGCACCCCGGAAGAAATCGCCGTGGCCGCCAAGGAATTCGGGATCTTTTATGAAAAGATCCCCGCCGGCGACAGCTACACCCTCTCCCACACCGCCACCAGCTTTGTGTTCGACACCCGGGGCACCCTGCGCCTGGGCTTGTCTGCCTCGCTTAACGCCAAAGAGTGCGCAGAAGACCTGCTCACCGTCATGGAGGTCTGCTAATGACTGCCGTTCAACACCTAAAGCGCTTCGCCCTCGGTCTCTCCCTGCTGGGCCTCGCCGCCCACGCCAGTGCACAGGCAGTGGTCACCGACGCCTGGGTACGCGCCTCGGTACCGGGCCAACCGTCCAGCGGTGCGTTCATGACCGTCACCGCCGACAGCGACAGCAAACTGCTCAGCGTGGCTTCGCCGGTCGCCAAGACCGTGCAGATCCATGAGATGACCATGAAGGACGACGTGATGCGCATGGGCCCGGTGGACTCGGTGCCATTGCCCGCCGGCAAGGCCGTCAAGCTCGACCCGGATGGCTATCACGTGATGCTGATCGACCTCACCGCCCAGATCAAGGAAGGCGACCAGGTGCCGCTGACCGTCACCGTGGAAAATGCCAAGGGTGAAAAGCAGTCGATCGAAGTGAAGGCCCAAGCCCGTGCGTTGAATGCAACGGAAACCATGGATCACAGCAAGATGCACTAAAGCGCAGATCAAAATGTGGGAGCGGGCTTGTGTGGGAGCGGGCTTGCTCGCGAAGGCGGTG
>NZ_JBSVWQ010000116.1:0-18142 GCF_054071215.1 Pseudomonas sp. SDO5522_S412
TGCGATGTGTCAGTCGACATCTCTATTGACTGACCCAGCGCTTTCGCGAGCAAGCCCGCTCCCACATTTACTGTGCCCACTCCGGACCGGATTTAAGCCTGGTAGCTGATCCGCCCATCCACCAGCGTGTACCGCACAGTCGCCGGCAGGCTATGGCCGATGAATGGGCAGTTTTCACCCTTGGACAGCCAGTGTTCCCCGGCAATCGTGGAGCTGGCCGGATCAAACAGCACCAGGTCCGCCGCCGAACCCACCGCCAGCTTGCCCGCCGGCAGGCGCAGCGCCTCGGCAGGGCCTGCACTGAGACGCGCCAGCAGGGTCGGCAGGTCCAGCAAACCATCTTCCACCAACGTCATTGCCAGCGGCAGCAACAGCTCGACGCTGCTGATGCCTGGCTCCGTCGCGCCGAACGGCGCCAGCTTGGCATCCCGCTCGTGGGGTTGGTGATGGCTGGAAATCGCCGAAACCACCCCGGACTTCACCGCCGCCCGCAAACCGTCACGGTCAGCGCGGGTACGCAGTGGCGGCTGCACGTGATACAGGCTGGAGAAGTCGATCAGCGCCTCATCCGTCAGAATCAGCTGATACAGCGCCACATCCGCCGTCACCGGCAATCCGCGGGCTTGGGCCTGAGCGATCAGGGCCACGCCGCGAGCGCTGGTCAGCTGGCTGAAGTGCGCGCGTACGCCGCTTTGTTCCACCAGCAGCAGGTCGCGGGCCAGGGCCACGGTCTCGGCGGTTTCCGGGATGCCCGGCAGGCCGAGGAAGCTCGCGGTGGCGCCTTCGTGGGCCAGGCCGCCTTCGGCCAGGTCACGGTCCTGGGAGTGGAAAATCACGGTCAGGTCGAAAGTCGCCGCATATTCCAGCGCACGGCACAGGGTGCGGGTGCTGCGAAAGCTCTCCAGGCCGTTGCCGAAGGCCACGCAGCCTGCGTCGCGCAGGGCGATCAGCTCGGCCAGTTGTTCGCCGTCCAGGCCTTTGCTCAGGGCGCCGATGGGGAACACTTTGCAGTTGCCGGCTTCGCGGGCGCGGTCGAGGATCAGTTCGGTCACCGCCGAGGTGTCCAGCACCGGTTTGGTGTGGGGCGGGCAGCACAGGCTGGTCACGCCACCGGCAGCGGCGGCGCGGGTTTCGCTGGTGATGTTGCCCTTGCGGCTGTAGCCCGGCTCACGCAGGGCGACGTTCAGGTCAACCAGGCCAGGCGCGGCGATCAGGCCTTTGGCGTCGATAGTTTCGCTGGCGCTGAAGCCTGCGGGTGCGGCGCCGATGGCAATGATCTTGCCGGCTTCCAGGTGTAGATCGGTGACTTGATCCAGGCCGCTGGCCGGATCGATGACTCGGGCGCCGAGAATGCTGAGCTTCACTGGGCGTTCTCCTGCTCGAATTGACGTTGCGCGGTTTGCCCGCTCATGGCCATGGACAACACCGCCATGCGGATGGCGATGCCGTACGTGACCTGGTTGAGAATCACCGACTGCGCGCCATCGGCCACCGCCGACTCAATCTCCACACCACGGTTGATTGGCCCCGGGTGCATCACGATGGCGTCCGGCTTGGCGCCGGCCAGGCGTGCGGTGGTCAGGCCGAACAGGCGATAGAACTCGCCTTCGCTCGGCAGCAGGCCGCCCGCCATACGCTCGCGCTGCAAGCGCAGCATGATCACCACGTCCACATCCTTCAGGCCTTCGGCCATGTCGGTGTAGACCTTCACGCCGTACTGCTCGATACCGATCGGCAGCAGGGTCTTGGGGGCGATCACGCGGATGTCCGGGCAACCCAGGGTTTTCAGGGCCAGCATGTTCGAGCGTGCAACCCGCGAGTGCAGGATGTCGCCGACAATGGCCACCGAGAGGTTTTCAAAGCTGCCCTTGTGCCGCCGGATGGTCAGCATGTCGAGCATGCCCTGGGTCGGGTGGGCGTGACGGCCGTCGCCGCCGTTGATGATCGCCACATTCGGGCACACGTGCTCGGCGATGAAGTGCGCAGCACCGGAATCGCCGTGGCGCACCACGAACATGTCGGCGGCCATGGCTTCCAGGTTGCGCAGGGTGTCGAGCAGGGTTTCGCCCTTGCTCGCCGACGAGGTGGACACGTTCAGCGTGATCACGTCAGCCGACAGGCGTTGGGCCGCCAGTTCAAAGGTGGTGCGGGTGCGGGTCGAGTTCTCGAAGAACACGTTGCAGATGGTCTTGCCGCGCAGCAACGGGACTTTCTTCACCGCCCGGCCGCCGACTTCGAGAAACGAGTCGGCCGTGTCGAGGATTTCGGTGAGCAGTTCGCGGGGCAAGCCGTCGAGGGACAGGAAGTGTTGCAGCTGGCCCTGAGCATTGAGCTGCAGCGGGCGCTTGGCATCTAGAGGCGTCATCGCGGGGACTCTTTACAAGGCGGTTTAAAGGGCAAGGTCTTGCAGTTCGAGTTCGAGCGGCGTGGGACCGGACAATTTTACCCGCTGGTGGGCTTCCAGGGACAGGGTGGCGCCGACCACGTCCGGGCTGATCGGCAATTCGCCGGCGTCCAGGTCCAGCAGGCAGACCAGGGTCACGCTGGCCGGGCGGCCGTAGTCGAACAGTTCGTTCATCGCGGCACGTATGGTGCGACCGCTCATCAGCACGTCATCGATCAGCACCAGGTGCTGGCCTTCGATCTCGAAGGGCAGGGCCGAGGGGCGCACTTGCGGGTGCAGGCCGTTCTGGCTGAAGTCGTCACGATAGAAAGACACGTCCAGGGTGCCCAGGGGCGAGTCGCTGCCCAGTTCTTCCAGCAGCGCCTGGGCCACCCACACGCCACCGGTGCGGATGCCGATAAAGCGCGGCTCGCTGATGGCACGGTGTTCCAGGTGCGCCTTGAGGCGGATCGCCATCTGGCTGATCAGGTCGGCGGGATTGGGCAGGCTCATGGGTGCTCCTTCTAGGCCTCGCGCAGGCAAGGTCCGGGCTCAAACGTAAGAAGACGCGGCAAGCCGCGTCAGTCAGGATTCAAATAAAGCGGTGTTTTCATCCAGCCAGCCCTGCAACAGCAGGGCCGCGGCGATGGCATCCACCGGGTTGTCGCGGTAACTGCCTTTCTGCCCGCCACGGTCACGGCGCTCGCCCTTGGCTTCGAACGTGGTCAGGCGTTCGTCGTGGGTATAGAAGGGCAGGTTGTAGCGGCCGTTCAGGCGGCGGGCGAACTTTTCGGCCCGCAGGCACATCTCGCTCGGGGTGCCGTCCATGTTCAGCGGCAGGCCGACCACCACGGCGTCGGGCTTCCACTCCTTGATCAGGGCTTCGACCTGGTTCCAGTCCGGCACGCCGTTCTGGGCCTTCAGGGTGCACAGCTCGCGGGCCTGGCCGGTAATCACCTGGCCGACGGCGACGCCGATCTGTTTGGTGCCGTAGTCGAAACCGAGGATCAGACGCAAGGCCATCAGGCGTGCCCCGCCTGGCTGGTCAGCAGGCTGAGGTTGATCCGCAGCTTGGCGGCGGCCGCTTCCAGGCGCAGTTCGCTGGGGGTGTTGAACAGGATGTCGGCATCGAACGGGCAGGTCAGCCAGGCATTGCTCGCCAGCTCCGCCTCCAGTTGCCCGGCTTCCCAGCCGGCGTAGCCGAGGGTGATCACACTTTGATCAGGCCCCACGCCGTCGGCAATCGCGAACAGGACGTCCTGGGACGTGGACAGGGACAACCCTTCAAGGTCCACGGTCGCCTGGAATTTCGGCCCGGTGGGGTGCAGCACAAAACCCCGGTCCGTCTGCACCGGCCCGCCGATGTAGATCGGTACGTGCTGGCAGCTGGCGGGTGGGTCGATGTCCGGGCGCAGTTGCTCGAGGATATCGGCCAGGTTGAGGTCTTGCGGGCGGTTGACCACCAACCCCATCGCACCATTGGCGGTGTGCTCGACGATGTAGGTCAAGGTCTGCGCAAAGTTCGGGTCGGCCATATGGGGCATGGCGATCAGGAATTGGTGCTTGAGGTAGGTCGGGCTGACATTTTTCATGTCCGCTAGTGTGGCGTTGGAGGGGCGAACTGACAAGCTGAGGATGCGCAGGAAATCACCGCCAGCATCAATTGCTCGACAGCCGATCACCCTTGGCAAAGCGCCAGGTGCGAATGATTTCCAGGCGGTCGATGTCGTTCAGGTCCCCGGTAAACGGCGCAAAAGGCGCCGCCAGGCGCACGATGCGTTGCGCTGCCTGGTCCAGCAGCGGTTGGCCGGAGGACTCCAGCACCTGCACCTCGTACAAGGTGCCGTCGCGGTTGATCGACACCAGCAGTCGCAAATTGCCGTAGATCTGCTGGCGACGGGCTTCGTCCGGGTAGTTCAGGTTGCCGATGCGCTCGACCTTCTTGCGCCACTCATCCTTATACCAGGCGCCTTTGTCGCGCATGGTGGAGGCGGCGTTGAGGCGGTAGATCCGCGGGCGCTTGGCGTACAGCTGTTGTTCGTGGGCCAGTTCGGCTTCCAGGCTGGAGATCTCACTGGAGAGTTGCGAGCTGTCAAAAGTCGGGGCAGGCGGGGCAGGCGTGGGTTCGGTCTTGGCCTTTTCGCGCTGGGTCGGGGCTTTTTGCGGCTTGGGCGCCACGGTGGTGACCGCCGCCTTGGGTGCGGCCTGTTTCACCTCCGGCTTGGGCGCCGGCGGTGGCGTGACCTTATTGACCTTGTTGTCCTGGAATGGCGCGACTTCAGTGGTCTTGGGCACGGCCTTCTTGTCGAGGGTGCCGCTGCCTTGCTGGTTGTCCTGGGCGAGAAAGTCGGCCTTTTCGGGCTTCTTTTCGCTTTTGAACGTGGCGAGGGTGATTTCCAGGGTCTTGGTGATCTGCTTGGGTTCGGCAAAGGTGAAACCCAGGCCGAGGATCAACGCCAGGTGAATCAACGCCGCCAGAAACAGGGTAAATCCGAGCCGATCAGCCGGGCGCACGCCGCTGTGGGAGAGTTCGGGGGGCAGATCGGACGGGAGCGTCATGACAAGAAAACCAACATCGCGCGTTTCACAGGTGGCGCATGATAACGCAATGTTGGTTTGTGTCCGGCTGTTCTATGTCACTTGGCTTGTAGCTTGGCGGCAATCGCAGCCATCAGCATTTCGCCGATGTTCGTGCCAAATGCGTTGTCGATCTCGCGAATACAGGTCGGGCTGGTGACGTTGATTTCGGTGAGGTTCTCGCCGATTACGTCCAGGCCTACGAACAGCAGGCCTTTTTCGCGCAGGGTCGGGCCGACTTGGGCTGCAATCCAGCGATCCTTGTCCGTCAGCGGGCGGGCTTCACCCCGGCCACCGGCGGCCAGGTTGCCGCGGGTCTCGCCGGCGGCCGGAATGCGCGCCAGGCAGTAAGGCACCGGCTCGCCGTCGATCATCAGGATGCGCTTGTCGCCGTCCTTGATCGCCGGAATGTAGGCCTGGCCCATGATCTGCTGGGTGCCCAGCGCAGTCAGGGTCTCCAGGATCACCGACAGGTTCGGGTCGCCGGCGCGGTGGCGGAAGATCGAGGTACCGCCCATGCCGTCCAGCGGCTTGAGGATCACATCGCCGTGCTTGGCGGCGAATTCACGCAGCACATCGGCGCGGCGGCTGACCACGGTCGGCGGCGTGCATTGCGGGAACAGCGTGGCGAACAGCTTTTCATTGCAGTCGCGCAGGCTCTGGGGCTTGTTGACGATCAGCACGCCCGCGCGCTCGGCCTGCTCCAGCAGGTAGGTGGAGTAGACGAACTCCATGTCGAACGGCGGATCCTTGCGCATCAGGATCACGTCGAGGTCGCTCAGGGGGCTGTCGATTTCGTCTTGCAGCTCGAACCACTTCTCGGGGTTGGCAAACACCTGCAGGGGACGCATCCGCGCCCGCGCTTCACCGTCGCCCTGGTAAAGGTCCGGCTGCTCCATATAGAACAGGCTCCAGCCGCGGGCCTGGGCGGCCAGCAGCATGGCCAGCGAGCTGTCCTTTTTATAGGAAATGCTGGCGATAGGGTCCATGACAATGCCGACGCGAACGCTCATGGGGGATTTCCTCTAGCAAATAAGGGCGCATAAAAGTGGCGTCAGAGTGGCGCTGCGGCTGTTGTGGGTCAAGGAAAAACCACCACGCGGGTCGGCCGATAGATTGCGTTCTGAGACTGTGCTAAAAAGGCTGCCATGGCACATCAGCCCTTGAATTCCGAGGCTTTTGGCGCTCGTCCTGTGCAACATCAGGCAGTACACACCGAAAACCTATTCGCTGTGGCGATGGTAGAGCAGATATGGAACAGCATTCCAACGCCTTGAAAGTGATGGTGATCGACGATTCGAAAACGATTCGCCGCACGGCCGAAACACTGTTGAAGAACGTAGGGTGCGATGTCATCACGGCCATCGACGGTTTCGATGCCCTGGCCAAGATTGTTGACCATCATCCACACATTATCTTTGTCGACATCATGATGCCGCGCCTGGATGGCTATCAGACCTGCGCGCTGGTGAAGAACAACCCGGCGTTCAAGTCGATCCCGGTAATCATGCTGTCCTCCAAGGATGGTCTGTTCGACAAGGCCAAGGGGCGCATCGTCGGCTCTGATCAGTTTTTGACCAAGCCTTTCAGCAAGGAAGAACTGCTGAGCGCGATCAAGGCCTATGTACCGGGCTTCGCCGCAGTAGAACAAGCACACTGACGGGGGCCCCACGAGGGCTTGCGTCTACTAGATAAGTGGGGAAAAACATGGCACGTGTTCTGATCGTCGACGATTCGCCGACTGAAATGTACAAACTGACCGAAATGCTCGAAAAGCACGGTCACACCGTCCTCAAGGCCCAGAACGGCGGCGATGGCGTTGCGCTGGCCCGTCAGGAAAAGCCGGATGCGGTGCTGATGGATATCGTGATGCCGGGCCTCAATGGCTTCCAGGCCACCCGTCAGTTGACCAAAGATGCCGAGACCAGCCACATCCCGGTGATCATCATCACCACCAAGGATCAGGAAACCGACAAGATCTGGGGCGAGCGCCAGGGCGCCAAGGATTACCTGACCAAGCCGGTAGACGAAGAAACCCTGATCGCCACCCTGAACAAGGTGCTGGCCGGCTGACGGCACGTTCCCATGACCGAGTCGCAAACCGCCTTCGAGCTGCTGCTGGACATCGACCGCCGCTGCCGCTTGCTGGCTGCCGACCTGCCGTCCCAGGAAACCCGGCTGCTCAGCTGGAGTGGGATCGGGTTTCGCCTGGGCGAACACTGGTACGTGGCGCCCATGGGCGAGGTGGCGGAAGTGCTGCACGAACCGCGCTGTACCTTGATGCCCGGGGTCAAGCCGTGGATCAAGGGCGTGGCCAACCTGCGCGGGCGCTTGCTGCCGGTGATGGACCTGGGCGGTTTCCTTGGCCTTGAGCTGTCAGTGGCGCGCAAACAACGGCGGGTGCTGGTGGTGGAGTATCAGGACGTGTTTGTCGGCCTGTTGGTGGACGAGGTGGTGGGCATGCAGCATTTCGCACAAGACGCGTTGTCGACGAGCACCGCAGGCGGCGCGCCGTTTATCCAGGGCCAGTTCGACGGCGACCAGCTGTGGCAGGTCTTCAGCCCCTTCGCCCTGGCCCAGGCTCCAGGTTTCATGGATGTCGCCGCATGAGTACCGTCACCCCGGTCAAACCCCAGGAAGCCTCCCGCAGCCGCTCGCAGATCATCGTGCTGTTTATCGCGCTGATCGTGTTCATCATGCTGCTGTTCGCCAACTTCGCGTACCTCAACACCCAGTCCACCTACGACAAACAGTACATCGGCCACGCCGGTGAGCTGCGGGTGCTGTCCCAGCGCATCGCCAAGAACGCCACCGAGGCTGCCGCCGGCAAGGCGGCGGCGTTCAAGCTGCTGGGGGATGCGCGCAACGATTTTGCCCAGCGCTGGGGTTACCTGAAAAAAGGCGACCCGGCCACCGGCCTGCCCGCTGCACCCACCGCCGTGCGTGCAGAAATGCGCGCCGTGCAGACCGACTGGGAAGCGCTGCTGAAAAACGCCGATGCGATTCTGGCCAGCGAGCAAACGGTGCTGTCGCTGCATCAAGTGGCCGCGACCCTGGCGGAAACCGTTCCGCAGTTGCAGATGGAGTCGGAAAAGGTTGTCGATATTCTGCTGCAACGCGGCGCACCGGCCAGCCAGGTAGCGTTGGCCCAGCGCCAGTCATTGCTGGCCGAACGCATCCTGGGGGCGGTGAACACCGTGCTGGCGGGGGACGAGACTGCCGTGCAGGCCGCCGATGCCTTTGGCCGCGATGCCAACCGTTTCGGCGTGGTGCTCAGTGGCATGCTCAACGGCAATCCCGGGCTGCGCATCACCCAGGTTGAAGACCACGACGCCCGCGCCCGGTTGGCGGAGATTTCCGAGCTGTTCGAATTCGTCTCCGGTTCCGTGGACGAAATCCTCGAGACCTCGCCGCAGCTGTTCCAGGTGCGCGCCTCGGCGAGCAATATCTTCAACCTGTCGCAAACCCTGCTGGACGAAGCCTCGCACCTGGCCACCGGCTTTGAAAACCTCGCGGACGGGCGCACTTTCGACACCATCGGCGGCTACGTGCTGGGCTTGCTGGCGCTGGCCTCGATCATCCTGATCGGCCTGGTGATGGTCCGCGAGACCAACCGCCAGTTGCGGGAAACCGCCGAGAAGAACGAGCGCAACCAGAACGCGATCATGCGCCTGCTGGATGAGATTGAAGACTTGGCCGACGGCGACCTGACCGTCACCGCCTCGGTCACCGAAGACTTCACCGGCACCATTGCCGACTCCATCAACTATTCCGTGGACCAACTGCGCGACCTGGTGGCCACCATCAACCTCACTGCCGGCCAGGTGGCTGGTGCGGTGCAGGACACCCAGGCCACCGCCATGCACCTGGCCCAAGCGTCGGAGCATCAGGCACAGCAGATTGCCGAAGCCTCCACGGCGATCAACCAGATGGCCCAGTCCATCGACCAGGTGTCGGCCAACGCCGCTGAATCGTCGGCAGTGGCCGAGCGTTCGGTAGAGATTGCCAACAAGGGCAACGAGGTGGTGCACAACACCATCCACGGCATGGACAACATCCGCGAACAGATCCAGGACACCGCCAAGCGCATCAAGCGCCTGGGGGAATCGTCCCAGGAAATTGGCGACATCGTCAGCCTGATCGATGACATCGCCGAGCAGACCAACATCCTCGCGCTCAACGCCGCTATCCAGGCGAGCATGGCCGGTGATGCCGGGCGTGGTTTTGCGGTGGTGGCCGATGAGGTACAGCGCCTGGCTGAGCGTTCTTCGGCGGCGACCCGGCAGATCGAAACCCTGGTGCGAGCGATCCAGACGGATACCAACGAAGCCGTGATTTCCATGGAGCAGACCACCACCGAAGTGGTGCGCGGTGCGCGGCTGGCCCAGGACGCCGGGGTTGCGCTGGAAGAGATCGAAGGCGTGTCGAAAACCCTGGCGGCGCTGATCCAGAGTATCTCCAACGCGGCGCAGCAGCAGACGTCGTCGGCAGGGCAGATTTCCCTGACGATGAACGTGATCCAGCAGATCACCACTCAGACTTCGTCGGGCTCTACGGCCACTGCCGAGAGCATCGGCAACCTGGCAAAAATGGCCAGTCAGTTGCGGCGGTCGGTGTCGGGGTTCACCTTGCCGGCGGCGAAGCGGGTGGATGAGTGAAATGCGCCCTCAAGAACCCCACCGAGCCCATGTGGGAGCGGGCTTGCTCGCGAAAGCAGCGTGTCAGTCGATTCATCTTTAGCTGACCCACCGCATTCGCGAGCAAGCCCGCTCCCACAGTTGATCTCCTTTGTTTTGAGATCGGTGTACGCATGACCCAGCACTACCAGCAACTCATGAATTCAGACGGGAGCGGTTATGGTTGATCGGCACGACTACGTGGCCCTCGAATGGGTCAAGGGCGAAATTGCCGAAACCCTGAAACAGGCCCGCTCGGCGCTGGACGCCTATGTTGAAGAAAGCAGCAGCGAGGCCATCGGCCAGTGCCTGGAATGCATCCATCAGGTGCATGGCAGCCTGTTGATGGTCGAGTTCTACGGCGCGGCCCTGTTCGCTGAAGAAATGGAACAACTGGCCCTCGCCCTGCAAGGCGCGCGCGTCAGCCAGCGCGACGAAGGCATTCGCCTGCTGCAACAGGGCCTTGGCCAACTGCCGCTGTACCTCGACCGCGTACACAGCGCCCGGCGCGACCTGCCCCTGGTGGTGCTGCCGCTGCTCAACGACCTGCGCAGCGTGCGCGGCGAAAGCCTGCTCTCGGAAACCAGCCTGTTCAGCCCGCAACTGCTGGTGATCCCGCCGCTGCCCGAAGACGCCCTGGCCCAGCGCACGCCAGAGGATTTCCCCGAACTGCTGCGCCAGTGGCGGCAGATGCTGCAACAGGCGCTGGTCGGTTTGCTGCGCGAAGACCACGGCCCCAGCAACCTGGAAGACATGGCGCGGGTCTTCGCCCGCCTCGAAGCCCTGTGCCATGGTGCGCCGCTGTTACCGTTGTGGCAGGTCACCTCGGCGCTGGTGGAAGGCATGCTCATTGGCGTGGTTGCCAACAGCCCGGCGTTGCGCAGTTTGCTCAAGGCCTGCGACAAGCAACTCAAGCGCCTGCTGATCCAGGGCATCAACGGCGTCAACACCCCGGCCCCGGATGAGCTGCTCAAGAGCCTGTTGTTCTACGTCGCCAAAGTCACCCGACCGACTCCACGGATGCAAAGTTTGAAAGAACGATATGGCCTCGATGAAGCTTTGCCCGACAGCGCCGTGGTGGACGCCGAACGCGCCCGCCTGGCCGGCCCGGACCGCGACGCGATGGGCTCGGTGCTCGGCGCATTGTGCGAGGAGCTGGTGCGGGTCAAGGAACGCCTGGACCTGTTCGTACGCAGCGACCGTCAGCACGCCTCGGACCTTGAGGCGTTGCTGGCGCCGCTGCGGCAGATCGCCGATACCCTCGCCGTATTGGGCTTCGGCCAGCCGCGCAAAGTGATCATCGACCAACTGGCGGTGGTACTCGGCCTGGCCCAGGGGCAGCGCGAACCCAACGATGCGGTATTGATGGACGTTGCCGGTGCGTTGCTCTACGTCGAGGCCACGCTGGCCGGGATGGTCGGCACTGTCGAGCCGGAGCGCCGCGAAGAAAGCCGCCTGCCTACCACCGACCTGACGCAGATCCACCACCTCGTCATCCGCGAATCCTGCCAGTGCCTGACACAGGCCAAAGAGCTGGTGATCGACTGCATCGAGGCCCATTGGGACCGCCAGCGCCTGGAGTCGCTGCCCGAGTTGCTGACCCAGGTGCGCGGCGCGCTGGCGATGATTCCGCTGCCCCGTGCGGCGAGCCTGATGCGTGGCTGCAATGACTACGTCAACGAGCATCTGATGGTCGGCGACGCCGCACCTTCCGAGGCGCAGCTTGAGCATTTTGCCGATGTGCTCACCAGCCTCGAGTACTACCTGGAACGCATGCTCCAGGACCACGACGCCCCGGGCGAACGGGTGCTGGAAGTCGCCGCTGAAGGCCTGGCCGCGCTGGGCTATTTGCCGGCCGAAAAACCCTGGCGCCAGGCACTGCTTGAGCAGGGTGACACGCCCACGGAGCAAACCCCGTTCCTCGCCGATGCGTTGGCCAGCCCCACCTCGCGCCTCAACCCGCCGGCACTCCAGCGTCCCGGCAGCCTGCTGCCGCCGCCCGCCGGTGAAGAAGCCATTGATGATGAACTGCGGGAAGTCTTCCTCGAAGAAACCGCCGAAGTTCTCGACGTGCTGCATCGCTATGTGCCTGCCGGCACCGCCAGCCTGGAAGACAAGGCCACCCTGAGCGAAATGCGCCGCGCCTTCCACACCTTGAAAGGCAGTGGCCGCATGGTGCGCGCCCTGGTGTTGGCAGAGCTGGCCTGGGCCGTGGAAAACCTGCTCAACCGCGTGCTGGAACGCAGCGTCGCGCCGGGCCCGGATGTGCAAGCAGTGCTGGATGACGTGTTGGAATTGCTGCCGGAGCTGATCACCGATTTTGCCGACAATGCCCAGCGCCAGCGCGATGACGTAGACGAACTGGCGGCGCGCGCGCATGCCCTGGCCAGCCGTGTCGAACCGTCGGCCACAGACCCGGCCGCCCTGGACCCGCAGTTGCTGGAAATCTTCCGCAACGAAGCCCAGAGCCACCTCGACAGCCTCAACCACTTCCTGCAACAGGCCACCGAGCACCTGCTGCTGCAAGTCAGTGATGAACTGCAACGCGCACTGCACACCCTCAAAGGCAGCGCCTATATGGCCGGTGTGTTGCCCATCGCCGAACTGGCGCGCCCGCTGGATCACCTGACCCGCGAATACAAGGCCCACCGCCTGCCGCTGGACCTGGATGAAATCGAATTGCTGCTGGAGGCCGAAGCGTTGTTCCAGCGCGGCGTGCGCCAGCTGGACAGTGACCCTCACGCGGCCATCAATGGTGCAGCAGGGCTGATCGAGCGCACGCAAAACCTGCTGAACAGCCAGCTCGAAGCCTTGCTGAATGCGCCCAACACCGGTCTGCGGATCAAGCGCGACCCGCAGTTGATCGCCAACTTCCTGGCCCAGGGCATGGACATCCTGCTGGACGCCGAAAGCCTGCTGCGCCGCTGGCAACAGCACCCCGGCGAACGCCAGGAACTGAGCGCGCTGCTGGACGAACTGACCACCCTCTGCGAAGGCGCGCACCTCGCCGACCTGCACCCGATGGACGAATTGTGCGAAGCCTTGCTCGACCTCTACGGCGCAGTGGAAGAAAGCAGCCTGGCGGTCAGCGAGCGCTTCTTCCACGAGGCCGAACAGGCCCACGAAGCCCTGATCAACATGCTCGACCAACTGGCCGCCGGCCAGGAAATCAGCGCGGCGCCGGCCCGGGTACGCGCCCTGCGCGAGCTGCTGGATGAAGGCCTCGACCCGTCCGCCACCGGCTTGATCAAGACCGATGGCAGCCGCGCGCTGAGCATCTCCGAGCTGGGCGCCGCTACGGCGAAGCTCGACCAGAGCTTCGCGGTGGATGACGAGATCGTCGAGATCTTCCTTGAGGAAGCGGTGGACATCCTCGACAGCGCCGGCCAGTCCTTGAAACGCTGGCTGCTGGACCCGGATAACGCAGCGCCGCTGTCATCGTTGCAGCGGGATTTGCACACCCTCAAGGGTGGCGCGCGCATGGCTGAAATCGGCGCGGTGGGCGACCTGGCCCTTGAGCTGGAAAACCTTTACGAAGGTTTGGTGGACCGTCGCTACAGCTATTCCAGCGAGCTGGCCAATGTGTTGATGGCCAGTCATGAGCGGCTGGCGCTGTTGCTTGAGCAACTGCAACACCAGCAACCGTTGAGCGACTCCTCCGACCTGATCAGCCACTTGCGTGAGTTGCGCCAAGGCACCGGACAAGCGGCGCCCGCAGCGGCCGCCGAAGTCGAGACGCCGGGCAGTGATCCCGAGCTGCTGGATATCTTTCTCGAAGAGGCCGCCGACATCCTCGACAGCTCCGGCGCCGCGCTGTTGCGCTGGCAGGCCGAGCCGAAAAATCGCCAGGAAGTCGAGACACTGCTGCGCGACCTGCACACCCTCAAGGGCGGCGCTCGCATGGTCGAGATCGGCCCGATTGGCGACCTGGCCCATGAGCTGGAGTTTCTCTATGAGGGCTTGTCGGCAGGTTTGCTGGCGCCCTCGGCGGAGCTGTTCGCCTTGCTGCAAGGCTGCCACGACCGCCTGGCGCAGATGATCGATGCGGTGGCGGCGGGAATGCCGGTGGGCTCGGTGGACCTGCTGATCGAGCGCATCAAGAGCCTGGTGCGTCCGGCTGAAGTGACGGACGCACCGCTGGCGTTGACGGCAACCAAAACCGAGGCGGTGCCGGCCAGCGATCCGGCCGCCGACATGGTGAAGATCTCTGCCGACTTGCTGGATGACCTGGTCAACCTGGCGGGTGAAACTTCGATCTTCCGTGGGCGTATCGAGCAGCAGGTCAACGATGCGAGCGTTGCCCTCAACGAGGTGGAAACCACCATCGAGCGTATGCGCGATCAACTGCGCCGCCTCGACACCGAGACCCAGGGCCGCATCCTCAGCCGCCAGCAGGCCGAGGCCGAACGCCTGGGCTACGAAGAATTCGACCCGCTGGAAATGGACCGCCATTCCCAGTTGCAACAACTGTCCCGGGCCCTGTTCGAATCGGCTTCCGACCTGCTCGACCTCAAGGAAACCCTCGACCGCCGCAACCAGGACGCCCACAACCTGTTGCAGCAACAGGCGCGCATCAACACCGAGTTGCAGGAAGGCCTGATGCGCACGCGCATGGTGCCCTTCGAACGCATGCTGCCACGGCTTAAACGCATCGTGCGGCAGGTGGCGGGCGAGCTGGGCAAGGACGTGGAATTTATCGTCGGCAATGCCGAAGGCGAGATGGACCGCAACGTGCTGGAGCGCATGGTCGCGCCGCTGGAACACATGCTGCGCAACGCCGTCGACCACGGCCTGGAATCCCGCGATGCACGATTGCTGGCCGGTAAACCCGAGAAAGGCCGCATCACCCTGGACCTGACCCACGAAGGCGGCGACATCGTTTTCGACATGCGCGACGACGGCGCCGGCGTGCCGCTTGAAGCCGTGCGGCGCAAGGCGATCAAGCGTGGCTTGCTCGACCCCAACCTGGAAATCAGTGACCGCGACGTGTTGCAGTTCATCCTGCAACCGGGGTTTTCCACTGCCGAAAAAATCACCCAGATTTCCGGGCGTGGCGTGGGCATGGACGTGGTGCATGAAGAAGTGCGCCAGCTGGGCGGCTCGATGGTCATCGACTCGACGCCGGGAGAGGGCGTGCACTTTCGCATTCGCCTGCCGTTCACTGTGTCGGTCAACCGGGCGATGATGGTGCAGTGTGCCGACGATCAATACGCGATCCCGCTGAACACCATCGAAGGCCTGGTGCGGGTCATGCCCCATGAGCTGGAAGGGCACTATCAGCAGGACCCGCCGCGCTACGAATACGCCGGCCAACGCTACGAACTGTTCTACCTCGGCGACCTGCTGCACACCGTCGGCCGGCCGAACCTGCTGGGCCAGTACCAGCCGCTGCCGGTGCTGCTGGTGCAATGCAACGAACGGCGCGTGGCGGTGCAAGTGGACGCCATGGCCGGCACCCGGGAGATCGTGGTCAAGGGCCTGGGGCCGCAGTTTGCCGGGGTGAAGGGCGTGTCTGGCGCAACCATCCTTGGCGATGGCCGCGTGGTGCTGATCATCGACCTGATGGCGCATATCCGCGCCCGGCCACCGGCGTTGCCGGCCCAGGCGGCGGACGCTCCGTTGATCCTCAACGACCCGCTGAAAAAGCGCCCGCTGCTGGTGCTGGTGGTGGACGACTCGGTCACCGTGCGCAAAGTCACCAGCCGCCTGTTGGAGCGCAACGGCATGAACGTGCTCACCGCCAAGGACGGTATCGACGCCATGGCCGTGCTGGAAGAGCACACCCCGGACCTGATGCTGCTCGACATCGAAATGCCGCGCATGGACGGTTTCGAAGTGGCCATCCAGGTGCGCGACGACCCGCGGCTGATGCGCATGCCCATCATCATGATCACCTCCCGCACCGGGCAAAAACACCGTGATCGTGCGATGGCGATTGGCGTCAACGACTACCTCGGCAAGCCTTATCAAGAGTCGGTGCTGCTGGAAAGCATCGCTTACTGGAGCAAGTCCCGTGCTTGATCACCGCGCAACTCAACTCACCGGCTTGCTGCTGCCATTGGCCGACCGTCACCTGTTGTTGCCCAACGTCGCCGTGGCCGAGCTGATCGACTTCCAGCGCGGCGAACCGGCCAGTGATGCGCCGCCGTGGTATTTGCGGCAGGTTACCTGGCGGGATCGGCAGTTGCCGTTGATCAGCTTTGAGGCCGCGTGTGGCGAGTCGGGCGTGGTGGGAGAGCGGGCGCGGATTGTGGTGTTGAACACCCTCGGAGGACGGCCGACGTTGAAGTTTATTGCGTTGGTGATCCAGGGGATTCCGCGCTCGTACAAGCTCGATAGCCAGTTGAGTTATGTGGACGTGCCGTTGTGCCCGCTGGAACTGGCGGCGGTGCAGGTGGGGGAGCATGTGGCCAGGGTGCCGGATTTGATGGGGTTGGAGGCGTTGTTGGTCGAAGCCGGATTGGCCTGAACGCATTTCCCAACCCCAACGATGACCCTTGTGGCGAGGGAGCTTGCTCCCGCTGGGCTGCGAAGCGGCCCCAAAACCTGCAGCCGTGTATTACCTGGAGGAATGCGGCGCAGTTATTGGGGCTGCTGCGCAGCCCAGCGGGAGCAAGCTCCCTCGCCACATTGTTTATCACTGACTTCGGATTTTTCCTGCAACCTCTCGCGCTGTGCATGAACTTGTTGTGCCCTGCGATCGCGCCTAGTCTTCGTCCGTCATCGCAAAAAACGGTGACACGGACGTGCAAGTCCGGTTACATGTCGGCGCACCAACGCCCATAGCCATTCAACGGGCGTTTTTTATGCCTGCTGTATTTCTTATGGCGGCTGTGCGTGGGAGATCCCTTGGGGTCTGCCGGGGTCCGATATGCCCGGTCTTGCACACCTGCGCACAGCTGCCACCTTATTCGCGTGCAAGCGGACGGTGTCAGCTTCCCTAATACATATCGGAGCTGCACATCATGTTCAAACCTACCCCCAATCCGCCCCACAACACCGAAATCGAACACCGCAAACTCCAGGCCGCCGAGCGTGCCATGGATCATTACTTTCCGACTTCGGCTTCATCTTCACTCTTTACCGTCACCCCCTCTCAATCCACCGAAGCCCTGCTGGCCAACGCTTCTGAAACCTTTGCCTCACTCAACGCCCTGACTTCCAACCTGGCCTTTGAATTGGAAGGTTCCCAGCGCGGCGTGGTGCTGGCCATTCAGCAGATGAGTGAGCTGGGGCAGTTACTGGTTGATCAGGCACTGGAGCAGGTTGCTCCTTCTTGCGCAGCCTAAAAACTTGATCGTTCCCAAAAAGGGACCTATCGTTCCCTTTTTGGGACTCTTCGGTCGCTGCCATGCAAACCCTGCCCCTTAGCACTGCACTATTCACCGTGACTCAGCAGAAAGTCTTGGGTTTGCTCTTTGGCAAGCCCGACCATAGCTTCTTCACCAATGAAATCGCCCGCTGGGCAAAGGTGGGCAAGGGCAGCCTGACCCGCGAGCTGGAGCGTTTGCAGTTGGCAGGCATCCTGACGGTGACGCGCCAGGGCAACCAAACCCACTACCAGGCCAACCCGCACTGCCCCGTTTACTCGGAGCTGTTGGCCATCGTGCGCAAGACCCTGAGCCTGGATGAGCCATTGCGCAACGCACTGGCTCCATTTGCCACGCAACTGAAGTGGGCATTTATCTACGGTTCCATCGCCAAGGGCGAGGCGCACTCATCCAGTGACATAGATCTGATGCTGATCGGCGAAAGCCTCAACTACAGTGAAGTCATGGAGCAGCTCATGCCGCTGGAAGAGCAACTGGGCCGCACCATCAACCCGACGCTCTATACCCCCGAAGACTGGATCGGCAAATGGAATGCCGGTCATAGTTTTGTGCAGCGGGTGGCGGAGCAGGACAAGATCAACCTGATTGGGGAAAACCCCGTGGAGTCCAAGGATGGACAGCAAGGCAAACCTGGAGAACCTGCAACGTAGTGGTGGCTTGAAGGCTGAGCCGCCGGATCGCACGGAATGTGATGGGTTGATGCGCTCTGCCCGTGATCGATTGAAGGACGCCAAAACCCCGCAATTATCTTTCGCCAGCCGTTTTGATTTGGCTTACAACGCGGCCCACGCAATCGCCCTCACAGCCTTGCGCTTGCACGGCTATCGCTCGGACAAGCGCTATCTGGTGTTCCAATGCCTGCTTCATACCACCGCAGCCAACAAGGTTCAGGTAAGACTGTTTGCGCTATGCCACGAGCGCCGCAACCTGGCGGAATATGAAGGGTATATGGATGAGGATGAGGGGTTGTTGGAGCAACTGATTGCGCATACTCAAGCGCTATTGAAGGAGGTCGAACAGTGGGTGACTAACCAGAAATAGCGGCTTGGGTGATGAAGCGAGATCAGTCCCAAAAAGGAACTGATCGTTCCCATTTTGGGACTTCTGCGCACGTTCTCCCGAACAGCGCTGAGCAAATGTGGGAGCGGGCTTGCTCGCGGATTCGGTGTGTCAGT
>NZ_JBSVWQ010000117.1:0-18104 GCF_054071215.1 Pseudomonas sp. SDO5522_S412
GCGGCCCCAAAAAATGGGCCTGCTGCGCAGTCCAGCGGGAGCAAGCTCCCTCGCCACAGGTTATGGGCTACTCAGGTAGTGTGTACCTCACATCGCCGCCCGCAACGACCGCGGCGAAAGCCCATAATGTGACTTGAACCTCACCGCAAACCGCGACGCCGACGCATACCCGCACGCACTGGAAATCTCCCCGATGGAATCCCTGGAGGTTTGCAGCTGTTGCAACGCCGCCCCCAGCCGAACATTTTCCAGGATGGCCCTGAAGCTCGCATCCTCATTGGCCAGCTGCCGACGCAACGTCGACTCCCCCAGATTCAACTGCTGCGCGACCGTGGCAACGGTCCAGTCCCTGGACAGGTTGCTGCCGATCAACCGCTGCACGCGTTCACTCAAGGGGTCGTTGCGATCCATCAGCAACGGTCCCGCCTGGCCGGCCAGGCACAGGCAGAGCAACACGGCCTCGCCATAGTGGGTGCACAAGGCCGACGGGGCGCCGGTGCTCAGTGCGGTCAGCAGTTGGTCCCAGGCTTGTCGGGTCTGTTTGTCCAGGCGTACGCACAGGTCGGCATGCATGCTGCCCTTGAACTGCGCGCCATACCGGGCAACGAAGTTACGCAACACCGTCACCGGAAACGACACCACATCAGCGATGTAGTCACCCTGGGCACCGGGAAAATTGGTCACCCCAAGCTCGCGGCCTGCCGGCAGTAGAATTAGGTGCTGGGGGCCGGCGCGCATTTCGCGCTCATCCCACTGCATCAGTTTTTGCCCTTGGCGCACGCGGCACAGGGCGGTCATGAAGATCGGCACACGTTGCAGGGTATGGTGTTGCCGGGCCCTGATCACGCAGCTTTCGATGATGCTTTCCCTGTGCCGCAGACCTTCGTGAACATCCATCGTGACTAGCGTCCGTAAGGGGCCGTGATTGTGGCCTTGGCCAGGCTGTTGGCATTGAGCATGTAGCCGACCAGGGCGCCGCTGGATTGATTGTCGATCGGCAGGGTGGCGACTTTCAACGCCCACACGGTGAATTGATAGCGATGCGGTTTATCACCCACGGGCGGGCAGGCGCCGCCGAAGCCGGGTTGGCCGTAGTCCGTGCGGCCTTGCACCGCCCCGGCTGGCAGGTGGGTGCCCACATTGCTCGGCAGGCTGGAGACGGTGTCGGGCAGGTTCACCACCGTCCAGTGCCACCAGCCGCTGCCGGTCGGGGCGTCGGGATCGTAGACGGTGATGGCGAAGCTTTTGGTGCCCGCCGGGGCGTTGGCCCAGGACAGGGCAGGGGAGGTGTTGCCGCCGCTGCAGCCGAAGCCGTTGAATTCCTGCAGGTGCGTCAGCGGGCGTTGGTCGGCAATGTCCGGGCTGTTGAGTGAGAAGCTGGCGGCGTGTCCGCTGGCGGCCATGATCAGGGTGATCGCGGGGGCAAGTGCTTTGAGTTTCATCGCGGTGGTGTCCAGGCGTGGTTTGAGCCTTGATCCTAAACAGCGCGTAGGCACTGCACTGCGCCGAAGCGCTCGATGATTGTGCCGAAACGCTCTGCCCACTAAGTCTGAGCCCTCAGCGTCCGGATGATGAACGCATGCAGGCTATTGACCGCCTTGGACCCGCGGGACGCCCGGCTACGCAGAATCGAAACCTCCATGGGCTCAATGCTGCCCAAACCGTGCTCGTCACCGAGTACCTGAAGCGAATCCTGCACGGTGCATTGGGTAATCGCGGCAATCGCGAGCCCGCCCTCGACGGCGGCCACCTGGCCGGCAAGGCTGGAGCTGTTGTACACCACCTTGAACTCGCGGCCTTGCTGGGTGAGTGCGTTCACCGCATACCGCCGGGCGAGGCTTGCGCTTTCGTAGACGGCGATGGGGATCGGGTCGCGCCGCCACAGTTCGAACTGCGGTGAACCTACCCATACCATGGGCTCCTTGAACAGGAATGTGCCGCTTTGGGGCGAGTCCCGAGACACCAGCGCCAGGTCGAGATCGCCGCTGCGCAACTGCGGGATCAGCGTGGTCGACTGTTCACAGGTCAGTTCGATTTCCACCCCGGCGTAGCGCGGCGAATAGCGTTTGAGCAGCGGCGTGAGGTACCGGGCCGCGTAGTCTTCGGCAACGCCAAGGCGGATGCGCCCGGTCAGCTCTTCACCGTGAAACGCCGCCTGGGTTTCAGCGTGCAGGGCGAGCATGCGCCGGGCGTAGCTCAGCAGCGTCTGGCCATCGGCAGTCAGTTGCAGGTGCCTCGGGCCGCGACTCAAGAGCTGTCGTCCAAGGGCGGCTTCGAGTTTCTTCATCTGCATGCTGACGGCGGACTGCGAGCGGTTGACCTCGTGGGCGGCGCCAGACAACGAGCCGGCATCCACCACGGCCACAAAGCATTTGAGCCAATCGAGTTGCAAATCGCTGGCGGGCATCGCGCTGACCTCTATTCGTTAATCGAATGGCTAAAGCCTGAATTATGCGCTTTTCATGGACGCTTGTTCACCCGCAACATTCTGCCTTGAACCAACACCTTCTGGATCGGATCCATGCCCTTTGATACCTGGTTGCTTTACCTGGTTACCTGCTTCGGCATCTCGGTGGTGCCAGGGCCCAATGCGTTATTGGCGCTGACCCACGGTGCGCTTCACGGCAGCCGCAAAACGCTGTTCACCATCAGCGGCGGCGTGCTCGGTTTTGCGATTGTGCTGGCGCTGTGTGCGTTGGGGTTGGGTGCGCTGATCCAGGCATCGGCCAGTTTGTTCACGGCCTTGAAGGTGGCGGGCGGGCTGTACCTGATCTGGCTGGGCTTCGGGCTGTGGCGGGCGGCACCGGTCAGCCTTGAGGCGAGCGGCACTACCAGCTCGCGGAGCTGGCCGCTGTTCCGCCAGGGGCTGGTATCGGCGATCTCAAACCCCAAGGCCTTGCTGCTGTTCACCGCGTTTATTCCACCGTTCCTGGACCCGCACCGGAGCATCATCGCGCAGACGCTCACCATCGCCCTGACCTACGCCGTGGTGGAGTTCATCGTCGAGTACCTGGTGGCCAGCGCCGCGCACCGGGTACGGCCCTGGCTGGCGCGAACCGGGCGCCGATTCAATAAAGTCTGCGGCGGGTTTTTTGTGCTGTTCGGGTTGGCCCTGCCTATCCATGCCTGAGGGCACATCCCCGCGGCTTAGGGATGTTCGATCACCATCACCGCCGTGGTATCCGCCTCAAGTGCTTCGAACACATGGGGCGCATTCGCCAGGTAGCTGATGTAGTCGCCGGCGTGCAGCAGCACAGGCTCACCGGCCGGGCCGATATTCGCGCTGCCGCTGCACAGCAGCACGTGCTCGACGGTGCCGGCAGGGTGGGGCTGAGACAGGCGCGCTTCGCCCGGCTGTACCTTTAGCCGGTAGATATCGCGACGCACGCCCGTCGGGCAATCCGCAAGCAGTGTGGCCGCGTAGTGGCCGGTTTCGGTATAGGTGGTCAGGCCCTCGTTGGCGCGAATTACCCGCAGGTGTTGCTGGGGTTGTTCGAAGAACCGGGTCACCTGCAATCCCATCGCCGTGGCCAACGACCACAGGGTCTCGATGCTGGGGTTGCCGATGCCGGACTCCAGCTGGGACAAGGTCGACTTCGCCACGCCTGCGCGTTTTGCCAGTTCAGTCAATGAAAGCCCCGCAGCCTGGCGTTCGCGCTTGATCGACAGGGCCAGCAGGTCGATTCGGCTTGGATTGAAATTGTTCGTTATGTCGGTCATTTGTTCTTCAAATCATCCATAAATGGGTTGACGCTTTGTCGCTGGGTGTTCAGCATAGCAATCATTCGTTCATTATAAAAACCGAGTGTCGAATGATCTGGTGCGTGTTCCACCTCTGCGACTATTGGCCGTGGCTGCTCTGGCGGGCGCTCTCCTACGACCTTGAAGGGTGGCGCAGCCTGCTGGTGGCGACGCAGTTGGCGCAGCAACATTGCCGGGGGCTATTCTGCGGGCCGCTATGATTCCTTTTCGCCATCCTTCGGGATCGGGCTATGATCGCCCAATCCGAACCAGACGCTCCCCAGACCTATGCCCGTTGACCTGCAAGCCCTCTATCCCAAACTGATCCACTTGATGCTGGATACGGTGTTCGTGGTCGACAGTGAAAATCAGATCGTGTTTGTGAGTGATGCCTGCGAAGCGCTGCTGGGGTACCGCGCCGAGGAACTGACCGGCACCCTGATCACCCGCTACATGCACCCTGAAGACCTGGCCCGCACCCGGGCGTCGATTGTGCGGGTCATGAATGGCAAGCCCCACGTCGACTTCCGCAACCGCTATATCCGCAAGGATGGCAGTGTGGTGCACATTCTGTGGGCGGCCTTCTGGTCCGAGGAAGTGGGGGCGCGGATCGGTGTTGCGCGGGACGTAACCGCCCTGACGCAGGCGGAGGAAGAGCTGCGTTTCCTCGCCCATCACGACCCGTTGACGGCCCTCACCAATCGCTCGCTGTTCAATGACCGGTTGGACGAGGCCCTGCAAGCCGCTCACCACCACAAAAGTCCTCTGGCCTTGCTGTTTCTGGACGTGAATGACTTCAAGGCCATCAATGATGTGCACGGGCATACCGTGGGCGACCGCGTGCTTTGCGTGATTGCACGACGGTTGGAAGGGTGTGTGCGTGAGAGCGACCTGGTGGCCCGGATGGGCGGGGATGAATTCACCGTGCTGCTGACGGATATTCAATCACCGGAAGCCGTGTCGGCCAAAGTGCAGCAGATAGTTGCGGTGATGACCCAGCCCCTGAGCGCTGAGTTTGGCGCGGTCAAGATGCCGTCCTGCAGTATCGGCGTAGCGTTTTACCCGGCGGATGGAGCAGATGCCGACAGCCTGCTCAGCCACGCGGATGGTGAGATGTACCGGGTTAAAAGGCAGCGGTTTGCAACCGATTAACGCTGCTGGAAAGCAATCTTCAGCCCCAATCCCATGAACAACGTCCCAATGATCTTTCCCTCCCAACGGCGCAGCCTTGAAAGGCCCACCATCCATTGGCTCAACGGACGAATCGCCACCGAAATCAGCGTGGTGTACACCGCACTGAGCCCCGAGAAGATCAACCCCAACACCGCGAACTGCGCCAGGGAAGAACCCGATTCCGGGTGAATGAATTGCGGCAGGAAGGCCAGGAAGAAAATCGCGGTTTTCGGGTTCAGCACTTCGGCACCCACCGCCTGGAAATACGCCTGGGTCGAGGTCACGGTGGGCAGGTCTTTGCGCGTGGTGGCGCCAGGCTTGGCCATAAACGCACGTATGCCCAGGTAGATCAGGTAGCAGGCACCGACGATTTTGACCACGTTGAACGCCACGGCCGAGGTCATCAGGATGGCCGACAGGCCGAGCGCCGCGCACAGCGTATGGATCAGGTCGCCCGAGGCCACCCCCAGCCCGGTGGCAATCCCGACCTTGCGCCCACCCTGGAGGGTGCGGGTGATCACCAGCAGCACGGCTGGGCCGGGAATCAGGAAAAGGCCGATGACCACGGCGACATACGTCAGGATGGGGGCGAGTTCGAACATGCTGTGTTATCTCAATGCCGGATGCGTCCTACAGTAATCCTCATCCCGGGGATTAACGCAATACAGATGAACACCCGCCGGAACCGCCTGGCCTTTTACTTCGCGAACGCGTATGCGCCACCCTGTTCCAGCGCCTTGCGATACGCCGGCCGTTCCTGAAAGCGTTGCACCCACGCCGCCACATTCGGGTAGGCCTGCAGCTTGCCCTGAGCCCGGGCGATTTCGCCGATGAAGCTCATCTGGATATCCGCGCCGGTCAATTCGTCACCCACCAGGTAAGGCGTGAGCCCCAGTGCGTTGTCCAGATAACCCAGGTAGTTCGCCACCTCGGATTCGATACGCGGATGCAACGGCGCACCCGCGTCACCCAGGCGCCCGACGTACAGGTTGAGCATCAGTGGCAGCATGGCCGAACCTTCGGCGAAGTGCAGCCATTGCACGTATTCGTCATAGGTGGCAGTGGCCGGATCCGGTTGCAGGCGGCCGTTACCATGGCGGCGAATCAGGTAGTCGATGATGGCGCCGGACTCGATCACCACGTGGGGACCGTCTTGAATCACCGGTGATTTGCCCAGGGCATTGATCGCCTTGAGTTCAGGGGGCGCGAGGTTGGTTTTCGGGTCGCGCTGGTAGCGCTTGAGCTCGTAGGGCAGGCCGAGTTCTTCGAGCAGCCACAGGATGCGTTGCGAACGGGAATTGTTGAGGTGGTGGACAATGATCATGGTGGCTCCGCTGGGCGAGAATAGGGACGTATAGGGACAGACCGCTGTGGCGCTGTGGAGTGCCGTGAATTAAATGTGCTTCGATAAAGGCATGAAAGATGGATAATCACGCCGGCAAGCACTGATGACACACCGGATAGAAAACATGAATCGTCAAAAAAAACTACAGCAGCTGTTCAAGGCCAAGGCCAAAAAGGCCAGCGCCAAATTGGCACCGGCCAAAAAGGATAAATACATCAGCAAAGCAGACCGATTGAAGCTGGCTGCCGAGTCCGGTGATGAGCCTGTTGTTACCTCTGAGAGCTGATCCAGAAGGCCTAAGCATTACCTGATAGGGAATCGACGGAAAAACCATGAACACTGCTCAACTCGCGATTCAGCACTACATACTCGCCAAGGACGGTAACCGCCCGCATTTGCTCAGCCGGGCGTTTGTTCCCGAGGCAATCCTGGACATGGTGGTGCGCACCGGGTCCATCTCGTTTCCGCCCCACGTCGAAGGGATGGGCGGCATCGGCGATGTGCTGGTGAGGCGGTTCGGGCAGACCTTTGAAAACGTCTATACGTTTTGCCTGGGGCAGCCACCCGAAGCGGGGGCCAAAACCTATCAGTGCAAATGGCTGGTGGGGATGTCCGACAAAAACTCCGGCGAAGCCCGGGTTGGGTGTGGGGTGTATGAGTGGCAGTTCAGTGTTGAGTCGGGGCTTGTTGAAAAGCTCACCATCACTATCGAGCATATGAAGACGCTGCCCGCTGCGGATTTGGGGAGCGTCATGAAGTGGGTGTCAGGTCTGAGTTACCCATGGTGCAACTCGGAAGCAGCAGTGAGCGATGCTCCCGATATTGACGCGATGGGCGAGGTGATCCAGTACCTCACTGTCTGACGGCGACTCAATGCGCATCAACGGCACCAGCAACACGGCCACAACAAAACACACAGTGATGATCACGAGCGCGTCTTCGCTGCAGGCTTGGCGGCTGAAACGGGCTTGCCAGCCCTTGGATCAACGGGTTTTGAAGTGACAGCCAGCGCTGTTACCGGTTGTACGGTGAGTTCGACACCGATTGCGGTCATCAGCTTCCTTATGGTCTCAAATCGCGTTTTCGAGCCGGCTTTCAGCACCTTATAAAGGCTTTCACGATTGACCCCCGCATCCTTGGCGACCTTATTTACGCCTTTGGCTTTTGCGACCTCGGCCAACGCATGAATAAGGCCCTCGGTATCACCGGTTTTCAGACTTTCAGCCAAATAGGCCGCCATTGCTTCCGGGCTATCGAGAAAGCGCGAGGCTTCGTAATGAGTCGTACCCGTCGTGTCGAGGCTGAGGATTGGCATCTCCTCGGGATTGAATTTATCGCTCATATCATTTACCTCTCAGGCCAGCGAGTATTGCTTTAGCTTTTTGTATGCCCCGTTTTTGATCCGTTTTATCGCTCCCGCTGAGCATCAAGTACTCTGCGATTCCCGAGCGCACATAGTAAATTCTGTAGCCCGGGCCAACAAAAACACGCATTTCGCTCATCCCATCGCCAACCGATTCGCAATCACCAAAGTTGCCCGCTCCGGCACGATCCAGTCGGGTCAGAATTGCCGCTTTTCCCTGAGTGTCCTTCATACGTTTAAGCCAGCTCTCGAACTCGGGTGTTTGGTGGATCTCGTATATTTTTTTCTTGTTGATCATAGTTCCATTTGTAGCTAGATGGCTACATCTTGTCGACGCGAGGTTGAGTACAGGTAAAGGGGTATTCAGCGCCTGGGCAACCTTAGAGAGGTGCCTCCCAGATGCACAAGCTGGCAAATTCCGACGCGACTGTAGGCAATGGAGCCGGGTGCTGTACTCACAGCCTCAAACGTTGTGACAAGTCCTCTCTAATGCGCATCCGCCGTCGGCTGCTTCGGCGGTTGCACCTTGCGCATCAACGGCACCAGCAACACGGCGACGACGAAGCACACCATGATCATCAGGAATGCGTCCGCATAGGTCAGCGTTTGCGCCTCGCGCCAGGTCAGCGCCCACAGCTGACTCAGCGCGAACTGGCTCGAATCCAGGCTGTTTTGCCCCAGCAACTGGGCATTCCCTGAAAGCTGGTCAAGCCAGACATTCATCGACTCGTTCCGGATGTTCAGGTGCTCGGCCAGGCGCAGGAAGTGCAGGTTGGTGCGGTCATTGAGCACCGTGGCGCAGGCGGCGATGCCGATGGCGCCGCCGAGGTTGCGCATCAGGTTGAACAGGCCCGAGGCAAGCTTCAGGCGGTCGGGGGCCAGTGCGCCGAGGGTCAGGGTGACCACCGGCGGCACTGCCATTTGTTGAGCAAACCCGCGTATGGCCTGGGGCAACAGCAGCTCCTTGGCGCCCCAGTCATGGGTGATGGGGGAGAAGTCCCACATCGACAGGGCGAACAGCGATAACCCGAACATCAGGATCCAGCGCAGGTCGAAACGATTGGCCAGCAAGGCGTACACCGGGATCGCCAGCAACTGGAACACCCCCGTGGAAAACACCGCCAGGCCGATATCCAGCGAGCCGTACCCGCGCACCCGCCCGAGAAACAGCGGCGTGAGGTAGATGGTGGCGAAAATGCCGATGCCGGTGATAAATGAAAACAGGCAGCCCAGGGCGAAGTTCCTGTCCCGAAGCGCGCGCAGGTCGACGATCGGCTCCTTGATTTCCAGGCAGCGCCAGATAAACAGCCCGCCGCTGATGGCGGCTATCCAGGCCGTGGTCGAGATGGTGCTGTCGCTGAACCAGTTCCAGCGCGGGCCCTCTTCAAGGGTGTATTCCAGGCAGCCGAGAAACACCGCCATCAACGCCATACCGATATAGTCGGCGCCCTTGAGCAATGACGGGTTGGGGCGGTCGACCTTGACCAGCATCGGCACCGCAAAGGTCACGAAGAGGCCGGGCAGCAGGTTGATGTAGAACAGCCAGTGCCAGGAGGAGATGTCGGTGATCCAGCCGCCCACGGCCGGGCCCAATGTGGGCGCCAGGGACGCGATGGCGCCGATGGTGGAGGCTGCGATCACCCGCTGCTTGCCGTTGAAGTACATGAACGCGGTGGTGAACACCAACGGAATCATCGAGCCCCCCAGGAACCCCTGCAAGGCGCGAAACGCGATCATGCTCTGGATGTTCCAGGCCATCGCGCACAGCAGGCTGGTCAAGGTGAACCCGGCCGCCGACGCCGCGAACAGCCAGCGCGTGCTCATCACCCGGGAGAGCCAGCCTGACATGGGGATCACGATGATTTCCGCGATCAGGTAGGCGGTCTGCACCCACGCCGTATCGTCCGCGCCGGCAGACAACCCGCCGCCGATGTCCTTGAGGGAGGCGGAGACGATCTGGATGTCGATCAAGGCGATGAACATGCCCACGCACATGGTGGCGAAGGCCGCGACCTTTTGTGCGGTGCTGAGGGCGGGCAACGGGCTGTTCATAGCTGGGCCTTGAGGGCGCTGGCCTGGTCCTCGAACGCCTCATCGGTGTTGACCTTCGCCATCACCGACAGGCCCGGACGCAGGGCGCCGAAGTCGGCGTCATTGCTGTCGAGGCGCACGCGCACCGGCACTCGCTGCACGATCTTGGTGAAGTTGCCGGTGGCGTTTTCCGGCGGCAGCACACTGAATTGCGCCCCGGTGGCAGGGGCCAGGCTCTCGATGTGCCCGTGGAATTCACGGCCGGGGAGGATGTCGGCGCGGATGCTCACGCTTTGCCCGACCTGCAGGCGCCCCAATTGGTCTTCCTTGAAGTTGGCATCCACCCACAATCCTTTCGCGGGCACCACCGAGATCAGTTGGCTGCCGGCCGCGGCGTAGGCACCGACCCGGGCGCGGCGATTGCCCACGTAGCCGTCCACTGGGGCCCGCAGTTCGGTATAGCTGATGTTCAATTGCGCCTGGTCGCGCTCGGCCTGCGCCTGTTGCAACGCGGCACGCGCTTGGCCGCGCTGGGTTTCAATCACGTCGATTTGCCGGCGCGCCGCCATCAACCCGGCCTGTGCCCGGGAGTGGTCGGCGCGGGCGGTCTTCCATACGGCGCTGACCCGCTGTGCGCTTTCGACCGATACGGCCTGGCTGCGCACCAGGTTCTGGTAACGCGTTTGATCGTCGCCGGCCCGTTGTGCTTCGGCATCGGTGGCGTCGATCTGCGCCTTGGCCTGGTTGATCACGGCCAGTTGCAGTTGTTCGGTGGCGTCGAGGTTGGCGAGCGAGGCTTGTTGCGCAGCCACGGCGCCGTCGGCCTTGGCCAGGGCCGTGCGGTAGTCGCGCACATCGATGCGCGCCAGCACGTCGCCGGCCCGTACGAACTGGTTGTCCTGCACCGTCACTTCGCTGATATATCCCGGCACTTTGGCGCTGATCACCGTCACATCCGCCCCGACATAGGCGTCGTCGGTGTCTTCGATAAACCGGCTGACCAGCCACCAGTGACTGGCGTACCACACGCCGCCCGCCACGGCCAGGGTCAGCAGCCCCAGGCGCAAAACCTGTTTGCGCCGGGATGGTTGGGTGGGTTCGGGCACAGCGCTGACTGGAGCGTCCATGACGAAATGACCTCGTTGAGTATTAGTGGGGGAAGGGGCTGACCAGCTGGTCTTTTTCGGCGTAGGCCCGGCCGGTTCGTGCGCGCCACAGGGTCAGCGGTTCGGCATCGGCGCTGACATGTACGCGGTGGCCCGCACGGGTGATGGGTTTGCCGGTGTTGGCATCCATCAACGCCAGCGCCACCGGGCGCCCGGTGGCCTCATCGGCGAGAAACACCTTGGTCGAGCCCTCGGCATGCCGCGCGCCCCAGGCCATCAGCGTGAGGATGACCTGGCGCAAGTCCCGGCCCGCTTCGGTGAGGTGGTACTCATGGCGCGGCGGGTTGTCCTGGTACGGGCGCCGTTCCAGCAAGCCGCCGGCCACCAACGCATTCAGGCGGCGGGTCAGGGTGTTCGAGGCGATCCCGAGGCTCTGCAGGAACTCGTCGAAACGGCGCAGCCCGTAGAACGCATCACGCAGGATCAACAGGCTCCAACCATCACCGATGTGCTCCAGGGCACGGGCGACCGGGCAGGACATGGGTTGGAAGCTGGCTTTCTTCATGAGGGACTCCGGGATCTGTTGCTAAATATTACGCAAGTAATATTGCACAGTGGATTTCATAATGAAAGTCACTAGTTGAAATTTTTTGCAGCGCTGGATGGCGGCCAGGCAGACGCAAAAAAGCCCCGGGATTCGGGGCTTTTCAGAGGGGAGGGTGCAGGGGGGCCGTTTGAGCGCGGCTGTCCTTATGCCTGCGCCGGTTCCTGGCAGATACGTGAACCTGTGCGCCGCGAGCGCCAGCCGAGCCCCAGCACCATCAGCAAACCCAGGGCCGCCATGATCGCACCAGCCAGCGAAATGGCCGGGTAGCCCAGCCCTGCGTTGATCACTGCTCCCCCCAGCGCCGCGCCAATGGCGTTACCGAAGTTGAACGCACCGATGTTCATCGCCGAGGCCAGGTTGGGTGCATCCTTGGCGGCTTCCATCACGCGCATTTGCAGGGGAGGTACCAGCGCAAAGCTGGCGGCGCCCCACAGCAGGATCGACAAGGCGGCGGGCAGCGGCCATTGCATGAGCACAGAGAACGCCAGCAGCACGGCAATCAGGACCACGAGCGACGTTATCAGGGTGCGGTCCACCGAACGGTCCGCAGACCTGCCGCCCCAGACGTTGCCGAGGGTCAGGCCGATCCCGAACAGCACGAGCATTGCGGTGACGAAGTTGGTCGAGGCGTGGGTGACGTCCCGCAGAATCGGCGCGATATAGGTAAACACCGTGAACATGGCGCTGGACCCCACCACGGTCAACGCCAGCGCTGCCAGCACCGGCCCGCGGCCCAGTACGCGGATTTCGGCCATCAGGCTTCCCCCTTTTGGAGCGGGCGTATTCGGTAGTGCCCACCACAGGGCCACCATCACGAACGCCCCGAGCCCGCTGATGCCCCAGAACGCCGTACGCCAGCCGAAGTTCTCGCCGAACCAGGTTGCCAGGGGCACGCCACCGATGGTCGCCAGGGTCAGCCCGAGGAACATCGCGGCGACGGCCCCCGCGCGTTTGTCGGGCGCCACCACACTCGCTGCCACGATGGAGCCGATGCCGAAGAATGCCCCGTGATTCAGCGATGTCACCAACCGGGCGACCATCAGGGTCTGGTAGTCGGTGGCCAGGGCGGACAGCAGATTACCCAGGGTGAAAATGGCCATCAGGCCCACCAGCAGATAACGGCGCGCCACCCTGGCTGTCGCGAGGGTCATGATCGGGGCGCCGATCAGCACGCCCATGGCATAGGCGCTGACCAGCAGCCCGGCGGCGGGAATGGAAACACCGAGGTCGGCGGCGATCCCGGGCAACATGCCCATGGGGGCAAACTCGGTGACCCCGATGCCGAAGGCGCCGATGGACAGTGCTACAAGGGGTGGGTTGATACGCATAGGTGACTCCTCATCTTTGTATCAAATGCTACAATCACGACTTTTCAGGCGGTAGCCCTCGGCAGGGCACTACAGCTTTGCGTGGAGATCACAAGTGGACATAGGCGGTCGGTCGGGGGAGATGGCGGTGTTCGCCATGGTCGCGGAGCAGGGTAGCCTCTCGGGGGCGGCTCGGGTGCTTGGCCTCACGCCGTCATCCATCAGCCGCATCATCACCCGCATCGAGGGGCGCATAGGCACCCGCCTGCTGCTGCGCACCACCCGGGCGATCACGCTCACGGCCGAAGGCGAAGCGTATTTGCGCGGCGCCCGGCGGATCCTGGCGGACATGGCCGAAGTCGAGGATGCGATCACCGACCAGGGCGCGCCACGGGGGCGGCTGAGGGTCAGCGCGGCGCTCGCACACGGGCGGCTGTCGATCGTGCCGCTGGTTGCCGCGTTCAGCGCGCGCTACCCGGCCATCGTGGTTGAGTTGCGGCTGGAGGATGAGGTGGTGGATATCCTGGGCGGGCAAGCGGACGTTGCAATCCGCTTCGGTCAATTGGCCGACAGCCCCTTGACCGCTCGCCTTATCGGCTCCATCGGCGAGGTCATAGTCGCTTCCCCGGACTACCTGGCGCGTCACGGCACGCCGCGGCTGCCGCAGGACTTGCTCAACCACAACTGCCTGCGTTTCAACTTCCGCCGGGCAGCGCCCGACTGGCCGTTTCGCGTGGACGGGCGCGATTTTTCGCTGCAGGTGTCGGGTACGATCGAGGGTAACAGCGGGGAGGTATTGTCCCAGCTGGCCAAGCTGGGTGCCGGCATCGCGCGCATTGGCGCATTCAGCGTGGCAGATGACCTGGCCAGCGGTGATCTGGTGCCGTTGCTTGAAGCGTACAACCCCGGAGACCAGGAGCCGATTCACGCGGTGTTCGTCGGCGGCGCGGCGATGCCTGCGCGGGTCAGGGCATTTGTCGACTTTCTGGTGGAACACCACCCGGCGTGACCGCCACTGACACCACAGGCCGCTCCCCCTGACGCAATCCTCTTGAATACTTGCCTAATCCTGCGATCTTGCCCACCCCTGCATAGCGCCTTGATGAACCAGGGTCTAAAGTCATTCCCATCGCCCGCTAGACTACTCAAACCACGCGCGCGCGAACCAGACGGGCCATCGATGCCCAGCGGCGAGGCCCCGTCTTGCCGTCTAAAAATACTAAAAAATGCAACACCAACCGATGATCAGCGGGTGAGCCATGGAATTACGAATTAACCAGCAGACCCACCAAGTCGACGCCGAACCCGACACGCCCCTGCTCTGGGTCATCCGCGACAACCTGGGCATGACCGGCACCAAATACGGCTGCGGCCTGGCGCAATGCGGTGCGTGTTCGGTGCTTGTGGACGGCAATGTCGTGCGTTCCTGCGTCACGCCCGTTTCCGGCGTGGTCGGCCGCGAAATCACCACCATCGAAGCCATCGAGTCCGATGACGTCGGCAAGCGGGTCGTCGCCACCTGGGTGGAATACCAGGTCGCCCAATGCGGCTACTGCCAATCCGGCCAGGTAATGGCGGCCACCGCGCTGCTCAAGCACACGCCCAAGCCCAGTGATGCGCAGATCGAGGCCGCCATGGTCAACCTCTGTCGCTGTGGCACCTATAACGCCATTCATGCGGCCGTGCATGACCTTGCGCAGAAGGGAGAGGCCTGATGAACATTCGCATTGATCCCACTGCGCTGCCCTTGGTCGCGGCGCTGACTGACCCGGTGAACCTGTCCCGCCGTCGCTTCCTGGCCAGTACGGCCGTGGGCGCGCTGGTGATCGGTTTTGGCCTGCCGCTGGGGTCTGGCCGAGTGCAGGCGGCCACCGCCGCGGCCACGGCCGAACGCGGTACGCAGGTGCCGGCCTTCCTGGAGATTCGCCCGGACAACACGATTCGTTTGCTCAGCCCGTTTATCGAAGGCGGCCAGGGCACGTTCACCGCGATGGCGCAGATTGTCGGCGAGGAGTTGGACGCCGACCCGGCCACGTTCCTGGTTGAGTGTGCCCCGCCCGGTGAAGCCTTTGTGGTGATGGAGAACGGCATGCGCATCACCGGCGGCAGTATGTCGGTGCGGATGAGTTACCCCACGATGCGCCGGCTGGGTGCGCTGGCCCGGGCCATGTTGCTGGAGGCCGGGGCGCAGGCGCTGAAGGTACCGGTGAGCGAGCTGTCGACCGAGCCGGGCAAGGTGGTACACGCGGCGTCCGGGCGTTCCCTTGCGTATGGCGAGTTGGCCGGGCGGGCGATGGACCTGCCGGTACCGGATGTGTCCAGTGTGAAGCTGCGCGACCCAAGCCAGTTCCGTTGGATCGGCAAGCCGGTGAAGCGTCTCGATGCGTATGACAAGTCCACCGGCAAGGCGCTGTACAGCATTGATATGAAGGTCGACGGCATGCTCCATGCCGCCGTGCAGCATGCGCCCCGACTCGGCATGACCGTGGGCAGCCTGCGCAACGAAGACCAGGTCAAGGCCATGCCGGGCGTGCATTCGGTGCATCGCCTGCCCGGTGCGGTGGCGGTGGTGGCCGAGCGTTGGTGGCATGCCAAGCGTGCGGTGGAGTCGATTCAGGTCGACTGGCTGGAGCCGACGGCTGATTCCAAGGTGCGCGGGATGCCGAAGGACTTTTCCAGCGACGAGCATTTCAAGCGCCTGGCCGCAGAAACCGGCCCGGCCCGTGATGATGAGAACGAGGGCGACGTGGCCGGCACGCTGGCCAATGCCAAGACCAGGGTCGAGGCCACTTACCACAACCAGTACCTGCACCATGCCCAGTTGGAGCCGCCTTCGGCGCTGGCGCGCTTCAACCCTGACGGTTCGCTGGAGATCTGGCTGCCGAATCAGGCGCAGGACATGTTCCTGGCCGATATCGCCAAGCGCACCGGCCTGGCCCCGGAGCGGATTACCCTGCATTCGCCTTTGTTGGGTGGTTTTTTCGGGCGGCACTTCCTGTATGACTCGGCCAGTCCTTACCCGCAGGCCATCGAGTTGGCCAAGGCGGTGGGGCGCCCGGTGAAGTTGATCTGGAGCCGCGAAGAAGAATTCCTGCGGGATGTGCTGCGCCCGGTCGCAGCGGTGAATTTCCGTGGGGCGCTGGACAGCGACGGCTGGCCGGTGGCGATTGAAGCGGTGAGTGCCACGGAGGGACCGACCGAGGCCCTGGCGGGCAAGCAGGGCGAGAAGCTCGACCCGACGGCCCTTGAGGGACTGTCCGGCAAGTCCTATGCGATTCCCAACAAGCGTATCGCGCAGATCTATGTGAAGGGCCCGGTGATGCTGGGCTACTGGCGTTCGGTGGGCAATTCGCTGAATGACTTTTTCTACGAATCTTTCCTGGATGAACTGGCCGACAAGGGGGGCAAGGACCCGTTCGAGTTGCGCCTGCATCTGTTGCGGGATAACCAGCGGCTGACCACCCTGCTGAAGGCGGTGGGCGAGTTGTCGGGTGGCTGGAAACGTGGGCCGTTTGTTGCCGAGGACGGCAGCAAGCGCGCACGCGGGGTGGCGATGGCGTCACCGTTCGGCACCCAGACGGCGGTGATTGCCGAGGTGTCGATCGAGAACGGCCAGGTCAAGGTGCACGACATCTGGCAGGCAATCGACCCGGGCAGCATCGTCAACCCGGCGATTGTCGAGGCGCAGGTGAATGGGGCGGTGTCGCTGGGCTTGTCCCAGGTGCTGTTGGAGGAAGCGGTGTATGTGGACGGCTTGCCTCGGGCGCGTAACTACGATTTGTACCCGGTGCTGCCGCCTTCGCGGATGGCCCGGGTGCACGTGCGCGTGATCGAGAGCGGGGAAAAAATGGGCGGTATTGGCGAACCGCCGCTGCCCGCCGTGGCGCCTGCCGTGGCCAACGCCGTCGCGGCGTTGACCGGGCAGCGCGTTCGCAGCATGCCGTTAAGCCGCCACTCCTTCACCTGACCGGGGTCTGAGCACTTATGAACAACCGTCGATTCGCAAGAACCGTTGGCTGGCTGGCGCTGCCGTGCCTGGTCGCCGCAGGCCTGCTGGCCTGGTATGTCACCCGCGAGCCTGTCTCGCCGCTGGGGGCCGAGCCCGTCGCCACGGACCCGGCGCTGGTCGCCCGAGGCGAGTATGTCGCCCGGCTCAGCGACTGTGTGGCGTGCCACAGCGTGCCCAACGGCAAGCCCTTTGCCGGTGGCCTGGAAATGGCCACGCCGCTGGGGGCGATCCACGCCACCAACGTCACGCCAGACCCGGAAACCGGCATTGGCAGCTACAGCCTCGCCGACTTCGACCGCGCGGTGCGCCAGGGTGTCGCGCCGGGTGGGCGCCGCCTGTATCCGGCGATGCCGTACCCGTCCTATGCCAAGCTCAGCGACGATGATGTGCGCGCCCTATACGCGTTCTTCATGAAGGGCGTGGCGCCGGTGCAGCAGGCCAATATCAAGAGTTCGATCCCGTGGCCATTGAATATGCGGTGGCCGATCGCGCTGTGGAATGGCGTGTTTACCGACAGCAAGCCGTATGTCGCGAAGGCCGGGAAGGATGAACTGTGGAACCGGGGGGCCTACATCGTGCAGGGCCCGGGGCATTGCGGCAGTTGCCACACGCCACGGGGCCTGGCCTTCAACGAAAAGGCCCTGGATGAAAGTGGCAAGCCGTACCTGGCCGGTGGCTTGCTCGACGGCTGGTACGCACCGAGCCTGCGGGATGATCCCAACACCGGCCTGGGGCGCTGGAACGAGCCGGAAGTGGTGCAGTTCCTCAAGACCGGTCGCAACAAACATGCGGTGGTTTATGGCTCGATGACCGAGGCGTTCAACAACTCCACGCAGTTCATGAGTGACGATGACCTGGCGGCGATTGCGCGCTATCTGCGGTCATTGCCGGGCGACGAGCAGCGCGACGGTGCGGCCTGGCAGTATCAGGCGGTGTCGGCTGCGCAACGCCTGGATGCGCCGGGTGCGCATACCTATGTGACCCGCTGCGCCTCGTGCCACGGGCTGGAAGGCAAAGGGCAACCGGACTGGATGCCGCCGCTGGCGGGCGCCACCTCCGCACTGGCCAAGGAGGACGCCTCGGCGATCAACATCACCCTCAATGGCTCGCAGCGCGTAGTGGCGGCCAATGTGGCGGACGCTTATCGCATGCCGGCGTTCCGTGAGCAGTTGTCGGACCAGGAGATTGCTGAAGTGCTGACGTTTGTGCGCGGCACCTGGGGCAATCAGGGTGGGGCGGTGGATGCCAAGGCGGTGGGCAAGTTGCGTGAGCACACGGGCCCGGCGAGCAGCAGCCCGATCATTCTGCAAATGCGCTGAGGGAAATGCGCCTTGTGAGGGAGGCGCTTTGTGTAGGAACTGCTTTATGTGGGAGCGGGCTTGCTCGCGAAGGCGGTGGGTCAGTGAAGAACTTGCTGACTGA
>NZ_JBSVWQ010000118.1:0-18053 GCF_054071215.1 Pseudomonas sp. SDO5522_S412
TCAGCCGGTACAGTTGGCACTGACACACCGCATTCGCGAGCAAGCCCGCTCCCACACTGGATCTTCATCGCCTTGAAAAAAGAATAAGGACATCCGCCCCACCGTGGCCACATACTCCCTGGTAATCCGCCGCCTGATGATCTGCTCGGTGACCATCGTCGTCAGCCGCGCCATGACCAGCCCATTGCTCGCCCTGTTGCTGAGCACCCGCCTGGGCCTCAACCAGCAAGACATCGGCTTGCTGATGGGCATCGCCGTGTTCATCGCCACCCTGCTGGGCCTCTATGGTGGCTACATCATCGACCGCCTGGAAAAGCGCAAGCTGCTGATCCTGGCGATGCTTTCCAGCTCCATCGGTTTTTTGTTGCTGACCTTCGCCAGCAACCTGTACCTGACCACCCTGACCCTGGTGATCACCGAAGCCGCTTCGGCACTGTTCCTGATCGGCTCCAAGGCGATCATCAGCGAGAACCTGCCGGTGGGCCAGCGGGCCAAGGTGTTTTCCCTGCGCTACACCCTGACCAATGTCGGCTACGCCACCGGCCCGATGCTCGGCGTGGTGATTGCCGGGCAGATGCCCCTGGCACCGTTCCTGATCGCCAGCGCGATTGCCTTTGGCAGCCTGTTCCTGATGATCGGCATCCCACCGACCCAGCGCGACGACAGCAACAAACCCTTAAGTTTTCTCAGCACCCTGAGGACCCTGCGCAGCGATCGCACCTTGATCCTGTTCACCAGCGGCAGCCTGTTGAGCACCATTGTCCACGGGCGCTACACCCTCTATCTGTCGCAGTTTCTGCTGGTGGCCTACAAGCCGGAGAACGCGCTGAAAATTCTCTCTGCGGTGCTGGCGTGCAACGCCATCACGGTGATCCTGATGCAGTACCAGATCGGCCGCTTCCTCAAGCGTGAACAACTGCGCTACTGGATCGTGCTTGGCACCTCGCTGTTTATTGCCGGGTTGATCGGCTTCAGCATGGCAGACGGCCTGGTGTCGTGGTGTGTCGCGATGTTTGTGTTCACCCTCGGGGAGATGATCATCTACCCGTCCGAGTTCCTGTTTATCGACACCATCGCCCCGGACGCCCTGCGCGGCAGTTATTACGGCGCACAAAACCTGGCGGCATTTGGCGGGGCGCTGAGCCCGGTGATCTGCGGCTACCTGCTGATCAACGCATCCCCCGCCTCTATGTTCTATGTACTCAGCGGGCTGACGGCGGTGGGTGGCACCTTGTGTTTCCTGAGTGGCCGGCGTGTGGTGGTCCGTGCGTAATTTCTACTGATATTTGCTCGATATCCCGCTATTAATAGCGAAACCTCTCACGGACCCGAGCCCCATGAAATTCGACACGGCCTACAGCCTGAGTCTCGACGACAAGCTGTCGATCTATGACGTGCGCGACCTGAATTTCGACGAAACCGCCGCCTTCGATTCCGACAAGGACAGTTTCCTGTGCCCCAACGACGAATGCCGGGCGGCGTTTGCGGCGGGCAATGTGTTGGGCACGTTCAATGCAAAAAACGTCAATTACCTGCGTACGCCCCACTTCAAGAACATCCCCAGCACCCGGCATATCGAGGGTTGCCGTTACGCCAGTCGCCCTGCCGGAAAAGGCGAATCTGAGGATGGGCCGGAGGAAAACTTCCCGTCGGAATTTGTCCTGACGCGGCGCCAGTACGAACGCAAAACGCCGGTCATCGGTGCTGAGGGTGGCACCGCACAAGAGCCACCGAAAACGCCGGCAACCCGCTACGCCTTGTCTCACAGCTCAAGCGACACCACCCCGGACAAGACCAGCGTCTTTGCCCACCCGGTGGAATGCTACGTGTCCAATATCGGCGATAAGGAAAAGCTGAAAAGCATGCCCTTGAAGATCGGCGATCACACCGCGACCTACTGGACGTTTTTCAAGAAGATCGAATACCTGCAAGACAATAAAGGCCTGATCTACTGGGGCAGGATCAAGGAGATCAAGGACTACACCAGCAGCTTTCGCATCGACTTCGAAAAGAAAGCCTGGCTCGACAAGAAGCCCTATTCCATCAACGTTTACCTGAGCAAAAAACTGATCGAGGACTACCGCAAGCGCAAGGCGTTCCTGGAGCAGATCAAGGCCGCGGTGGACAGTGATCGGCCGTTGTATTGCTTCTTCTACGGGGTGACGCCGGAGCTGAAACAGGTGCCAAGCAAGAAAAACCCCGAGCAGACGTTCGGGGTATTCAGTGCCAATATCGAGAACCTGGATCACCTGATTATTCGCGAGGCGCCGGGGTTGGGAGAACGGTAATGCGATTCCAGGTCAGGCCCTTCGGCTGAATAAACGGTACTTTTCACGTGCAAGTGCGGCGCCCGCAGGGTCCAAGCCGCCTACCGTGACCAACCAGTGAATCAGCATTTCCTCATCCGGTAAATGAAGCCCCTTCACATCTTTCAAGCTTCGAGGCGTATGGTTGATTCGAGCGTCGTAATGCAGAGCGCTCCAAGGCATTGCAACAAGATCCACGCCTTCTGCGTCCATCTCAAAACTCCGCAATATTTCGTTGATTTGAGTCTGCGCACTCCGATCACCCCGCTGCTGTAGAGAGTACGACTCGACCAAACTGACGAATTGCTGTTCAGGCACAGACGGATCAACCAAATCCAAAACATCAGACTTTAAGGCGAGATCCAAAACACCACTCATCCACCGATTAATAAAGGTGCGCACGAAGCCATCGGCGTCGGCTTTTTTCATATCAAAAAACAGCATGCAATAGCGGGTTTTCAGATGTATCGCCAACAGCACATGTTTACGTTGCACCGTCGCGGCATGGACCAGCCACTGATGAGGGTCGGCGTACAGGTCATCGCCCTGGCGCTCTTGTGTCGGCGGTTTTTGAACCGGGGTAATTTTTTTGCCTTTGTGAACCCGGCTAAAAAAATTACCAGCCGCCTGCGTACAATTAAAACTAAGCATCAAGATATTTCCTGAACATTCTGACTGAAGTCTAAGACAAGACTCAGTCGCCTTGTACGTGTGCAGCAACCCACTCGATTTCGTAACGCTGCCTGACCGCGTAGCCGATAGCGCTCAATGTCTCTTCGCTTAATACCGACAACTCTGAATCACTCAACAAATCATGCCTGATCATTTGCGCAAGGCTCTCGCGGGCTTTCGAACGACTGTAGAGATCAAACATTCGGACGACATCGTTATGGCGATCCCTGGTGAGGCTATACAGCGTCCTGTACCGAGCCTCGGCAGAAAGCGTTTCGCGCTCGCTGATGGTCTTTGCATCAGCCAGTACGCCTAGGTAAAAGCGTTCAAGTGCCAATGCCCTGAGGACTTTGAACTTCTGCCAATCGCTTTCGGAAATGGACATGACATTCCCCCGGTCACTTTCTTTTGAATAGAGAAGTAACCCTAGCCTGCGGCTAAAAGAACGCAAAATCCACTTGCGTCAGACCAGCATGCTCACCATCACCACGCCCAACAACCCGATATACACCCGCGCATGCAGTGCATCCGGGATGCGACCGATCCACGGCGTGGCCAGGCGAATGCCCAGCAGCGAGCCCAGGGTGAGGATGGCAAACGCCAGCAAATCGACATAGCCGACAAACCACGTGCCCAATTGCACCTTGGCGAATCCAGCCATGAGCATGTAGGTAAATGTACCGGCCAGCGCCACCGGCACGCTCAGCGGATTAGCCATGGACGTGGACTGGGACATGCTCAAGCCACAACGGCGCAACAGCGGCACGGTCATCACGCTGCCGCCCACCCCCAGGAAGGTCGCGATCAGGCCAATGGCGATGCCGCCGCCCGTCACTTCCATGCCGCTCAGGCGTCGTGGCTGGAGCCTGTCGTCCTGGCTGAGAAAGCCCCTGCGCAACAGACAATCGACGATGGTGATGGCCAGGTAGGCGATAAAGGCGTACCGCATGAAATCGCCGCTGGCGAACATTGCAGCCCCTGCCCCCAGCACGGCGCCAACCCCGATGTACCCGCCCAACGGCCACAGGTAGTGGCGAATCAGATTACCTTTGCGACGGTGTTTTCCAGTGGCGATCAGCGCGTTGACGATCATCACGCAGGTCGAGGTGGCGACCGCGATATGCATCGCTGATTCACTCACGCCCGCGTCGTGGCTGAGCTTGAGCATGCCGTACAGCAACGGCACCACCACGAACCCGCCACCGAAGCCGAACAGCACAGCGGTTACGCCGGTGATGCAGCCGAACAGTGCCAGTAATAGATAGAACATCGAGAATCGCCTTCAGTATCAGGGAGAGCTGTCGACGATAGAGATTCAAGGCTTGGCCCGCTTGCGCATGTCGGCCAATAATATGCGAGATATTGCCACTTCCGGAATCAGCTCCATGCGCAACGTTTCCATCGCTCAGCTCGACCTGACCCCGCGAACGGTCGTGGCAATCGGCACCGACTATCCCCACGGCTATCTGCTCAAGCGCCACAGCCATCGCCGCGGCCAGTTGCTGTATGGCGCCACCGGGGTGATGCAAGTCAGCACCCAGCAAGGCAACTGGGTTGTGCCGCCCCAGCGCGCGGTGTGGATTCCGGCCCAAGTGCCCCATGAAGTGCTGATGCTCGGCGTGTCGACGCGCAGCCTGTATATCGAACCGCACGCCGTCACCGACTTGGGCACCGACTGCCACGTCATCAACGTTTCACCCCTGATGCGACAGTTGCTGATGGAGGCGGTGGAGCTGCCGCTGGAATACGACGAGGCCGGGCGCGACGGTGCGCTGGTCAGCCTGCTGTTGCATGAACTGGCACGCGCCACGCACTTGCCCCTGCATATCCCGCTGCCGGAGGACCCTCGCCTGCTTGCTCTGTGCCTGACGTTTCTGCAGCGGCCGGACGTGCACCAGTCACCGGTTCAATGGGCGCAACAATCGCACCTGAGCCTGCGCACCTTCAGCCGGCATTTCCGCCAACAAACCGGCCTGAGCTTCGTGCAGTGGCGCCAGCGAGCCTGTGTTGTGCAGGCCTTGGCGCGGTTGGCCAGCGGTGAAAGCGTCACCCGGATCGCCCTGGACCTGGGCTATGAAAACCCGGCGGCATTTTCCAGCATGTTCCGCCGGGTGCTTGGGCAGTCACCGAGCACCTACCTGGAAGGGGCGAAATAGAGCGGCGGCAGCGCTATCGGAAAATCCAGTTGATGAGCGGTCAAAACAACTGTACAAAAACACAGTATAGTTTGCCCTCCCCCCCCGTCGAACCTGGAGAAAGTCCATGTCCTCTCTGGCAATGAGCAGCACCGTAGAACAGCAGATCGTCCTTCATCAATTCACCCCACGGCACAGCGTCCAGGCCCGCCTGATGCTGGGCTGGAGCCGGGAAGACCTGGCCCGGGAAGCGGATGTGGAAGTGGACGCCCTTCAACGTTTTGAAAGCCATGGCGACGTGGACGATGCTGTCCGCCTGAGTGTGGCGTTTCGCCTGGAGGCTGAAGGGTTGGTGTTTTTCCCGGGCTTTGCGCCGGGTTGGGGGATGAATGTGCGGGGCTCTTTGCCACTGTCGTCAGAGCATTCAGTGCTTGAAACGGTTGAGTAAGATTTCTCTTCGCGCTGACGCTTATCCCTATTTAGGTATATCCTCTCATGAGTTCAGGGAAGCCACTCCTCTGGGTGGGCGGTAGCAAGAAAGATCTGCAGCAAATGCCTGGGCCTGTTCAAGATGTGTTTGGCTTTGCGCTCCACCTCGCCCAAGGAGGAGGCAAGCACTCACAGACCAAGGCATTGAAAGGGTTTGGCGGTAACGCGGTACTTGAGGTGGTGGAGGATTTCGACAGCAACACTTATCGTGGCGTGTATACCGTCCGTTTCGACTCAGCTGTTTATGTCCTTCATTGCTTCCAGAAAAAGTCGACGAAAGGCATCGCTACAGCACAGCACGACATACAACTGATCAAACAGCGACTCAAGGCGGCGCAGGATCATGCACAAGCATCACAACGCGATTGAGATCGAAGAAAGCACCGGCAATGTCTATGAAGACATCGGGCAGCCCGACGCCAGTGAAATGCAGGTCAAGGCACAGCTGGCGACGAAGATTGGTGAGATTCTCAAGGCACGTAGCCTCACTCAGGCACAAGCCTCCGTCATTCTCGGTTTATCCCAACCCAAGGTGTCTGAAATGCTGCGTGGCAGGTTTCGGGGTATCAGTGAAGCCAAAATGCTTGAGTGTTTGTCGCGCCTGGGGCGCGATGTGCAAATCGTTATTACGGCTGCGCCAGCTTCACGTACTCAAGGACGTATTGAAGTGCTATTCGCCTGAGTTGCCCTAGGTTCTGGCTCCCGCAAGTTCACGCCTGCAACTGCAACGCCCGACGGATCATTTGTGGCGGTTGGCCAAACGCTCGCAGGAAGGCTCGACGCATGCGCTCCGGGTCACCGAAGCCCGTCTCCCTGGCGACAACGTCGATGGAGTGGCTGCCGGATTCGAGCATCAACCTCGCCGCTTCAATGCGCAGGTGTTCTACCGCCTTGGCCGGCGATTGCCCGGTTTCGGCGCGGAACAGTCGGCTGAACTGACGCGGGCTGAGGTGTGCCGCTTGCGCCAGTTGCTCTACCGAGAGGTCCTCGTGCAAGTGCCCTTTGGCCCACGCCAGGGCGGTTTGTACGCGGTCGGACTTTGGGTCCAGTTCCAGCAACGCCGAGAACTGTGACTGGCCACCGGCACGGCGATGGTAAACCACCAGTTTTTTCGCCACGTCGCGGGCCACTTCCACGCCCAAATCGTGCTCGACCAGGGCCAGGGCCAGGTCGATGCAGGCGGTCATCCCGGCAGAGGTCCAGAGCGGGCCATCGACGGTGAAGATCCGGTCTTCCTCCAGCTTCACGTTGGGGTAGCGCTGGCGAAACGTCATGGCGTGGTACCAGTGGGTGGTTGCCTTGCGCCCTTCCAACAGGCCGGCCGCTGCCAGGTGGAACGAACCGGTGCAGGCCGATGTAACCCGGCGCGACGCCGTCAATGACGCTTGCAGGTACTCCACCATGCCAGGAGTGGGCTCAAGTAGTTCGTTGTCCCCCAGCACCAGGATCGTGTCGTAGACCTGCTGTCCGAACGCCAGGCTATCAATGGCAAAGCCCATGGAGCTTTTTATCGGCCCGCCATGCTCCGACAACAAGTCCACGCGGTAGAACGGTCGCCCCACAACGAAGTTGGCAAACTCGAACACGCTGCTGGTGGACAGGCTGAGCACCTGGAAACCGGGAAAAAGCAGGATACCGACGGACACCATGGCCAAACCTCATGTCTCTAAAGGAGGGATATACGACATTGCAGCCACCACATTACACCCATAATCTTGGTTCCAACAAGGCCGCCCCCCTCCCCGGCCCATTTGGAGCAACTGCCATGTCGCAACACAAAGGTTATGCCCTGATTACCGGTGCTTCGTCAGGAATTGGTGCGGTGTATGCCGACCGCCTGGCCCGTGCCGGCTACGATCTGATTCTGGTGGCCCGCAACCAGCAACGTCTGGAGCAGTTGGCAACACGCTTGAAAGCCAATACCCAGCGTGACGTGCAGGTGATAGCGGCCGATCTCAATCTGCCAGCCGACTTGGCGCGAATCGCCCGGATCGCGCACGAAGACAGCCGTATCAGCCTGCTGGTGAATAACGCCGGTGTGGGCGCCACGGCTTCGCTGCTGGAGTCGGATGCCGACAAAATGGACGCGATGATTCTGCTGAACGTACTGGCGCTGACCCGCCTGGCCAAAGCCACGGCAACCAACTTTGTCGCCCAAGGGCGTGGCACGATCATCAACATCGGCTCGATTGTCGCTCTCGCTCCCAAAGTGCTGAACGGCGTGTATGGCGGTACCAAAGCGTTCGTGCAGGCGTTCAGCGAATCGCTGCAGCATGAGCTGAGTGACAAGGGCGTAGTGGTCCAGGTGGTGCTGCCAGGCGCTACCGCCACGGAGTTCTGGGACATCGCCGGCCTGCCTGTGAACAACCTGCCGGAAGCCATGGTGATGACCACCGAAAACCTGGTGGACGCCGCCCTGGCAGGCCTCGCCCAAGGCGAAGCCGTGACGATTCCGTCCCTGCCGGACAGCGCAGATTGGGACACCTACGAACGCGCGCGGCTGGCCCTGGGTCCGAACCTGTCGCACCGTGAACCCGCCGCTCGTTATGGGTTGAAGTAATCCGGACTAGCGCAGGCCGGGTTTAAACGCAGGCTTCCTGATTGCCTGGGAGGCCTGTTCATACCCGTAGGCGACCGACAGCAACGTGGCTTCGCTCAAATTTTTCCCATAGAAGTGAACGGCTGTCGGCATCCCTTCGTCGTCCATGCCCGATGGTATGGAGATACCGGGATAACCGGCCACTGCCGAGTAGTAGTAACTGTACGAGTGAAAATTGGACACTATTGCATCAAGCTTATGCTCGGCCAGTGGCTTATCGATGGTGCTTTTGAAAATCGGGCCGATGGCAGCCCATAACTCATTGCGCGCCTCATCACTGATATCCATCCCGTTGATCATGGTGAGCATCTGTTGATCCGGCACACCCGGACCGCTGTTGCGCTCGTTGAATTCAATCGGCTCAGCCAGCGACTTCACCGGCAAGCCTGCCCGTCCGGCCAGGTAGGCTTCAAGCTGGTGTTTAACGTCCGATAACAACGCGTCGTTATATTGTTCATGGGTTTCGTACGGGACGCCCTCACCCAGTTGACCCACGGGTACCAATGTCGCGCCCTTGCCCGCAGCAACGTAATGGCGTCCTCGAAGTGCTGCCTGTCGGCTTTTTTCGCCGGGTCGTTGGCATCTTCTGCTGATAACTCAGGCAACGGCGTATAGCCGATGCGCTTGCCCACCAAGGCGTCAGGCTTGATTCCCTGGGTGTAGCGGTTGGTATCCGTCATCGCATCCAGTGCTTGCGCCGCATCACGCACGTTACGGGTGAAGGTGCCCACCGTGTCCTGGCGGGAACTGGTCATCACCCCTTCGGTACTCACTAATCCTTCGGTCGGTTTGAAACCAATAACACCGTTGTAAGCCGCCGGCGTAATGATTGAACCATTGGTTTCGACCCCCAATGCCAAGGGCACAATCCCTTGAGCAACGGCTACCGCAGAGCCCGTACTCGAGCCCGCCGCCTGGCCATCCAGCCGATGCGGGTTGAGGGTCAAGCCGCCCCTGGAGCTCCAGCCATCAACCGGCGCCTCAGAGCGAAAATTGGACAATTCGCTCATGTTGGTTTTTCCAATAATCACAACGCCAGCCTTCAGCAGGTTGTCCACCACCTTGGCGTTCCTTGAAGCGGGCCTGCCCACCAGCGCCATGGAGCCACCGCTGGTCTGCATCTTGTCGCCGGTTTCGAACACATCCTTGAGCGCTATCGGAATGCCATGCAAAGGCCCGCGCACTTTGCCTTCGGCCCGCTCCAGATCCAGCGCACGGGCTTTCACACGAGCGTCAGGATTGATTTCAATGAACGCATTGCCGCCCTGCAAGCCCTTGTCCATGTTGGCGATCAGCTTCAGCGAATCCCTCACCACCAAATCGGAACTGGCCCCATTGGGCCGGGTCATGGCCGCTGCCAAATCGTCGGCACTCCTGTAGGCCTGTGGCGGGTTCACCACTGCATCGAAAAGCCCCGCTGCCCATCCCGCGCCCAAACCTGGTCCGATCATAAATACTCCCCGCCTGCCTGAATGTTGGGAATACCGTTCGATATCCCTGCCTCAGTCTAAGAAGCGAAATACTCGATGACTCGGGGGCAACTCTTACCGCGGCGTACGATCACTCTCCCCATGGCGTAGGCCCTTAAAGCCGCGCTAGAACCTGCTGGCAACCTCGCACCAACGCCGCCAGACGATCTCTGGACCAGTGCGCACCATAGAACCAGACGACCCTCGACACCCCGTCGACGTCGGTGCCCGCGGGCACGCTGAAGCGTGGGTTATCGGCAGTCGCTGCTTTGTGGAAAGCAACACCTTGCGCATCCGCCACCACCCCATCCAGGCGGTTTTCCGTGACCCGGTCGTTAATCTCATTGCCGGGGTCCAGGGTGAAGTGACGTGTGTCATCGGTCACCCGCGCCGTCACAGGCACCAATTGCGCACCGGCTGCACGCAGTACGTCCAGTACCCGGGCAAAGTGCGAGCTGTGTTTGGCGGGTTTGCGCACATCACCGGTAACGTACTCGCTGGCAAAACCAATACGGCTGCCAGCCAAGGGCGGTGTGTTGATCAGATGACCCGGATCAGCGACGGGTGGAATCTCCACCATCACCCGCCCCTCAGGGTCGACACCGCTGAGGGCAATCAGTGATAACGCGGGATCGCGCACGCTGTGCATCATGGGGCCAGGGAGGTCGAGCCTGGGGCCGTAACCGCCCGTGGAGCCGAACTCCAGGCCGCCCTGGTGAGTGGCCGAATTGACGATCGTACCGGCCGCATGACTGCCAAACACGACGCCCTGGCTGGCAGTGGGGGCGCAAGGCTGGGGAGTACAACTGTCCCCCGACCCTGAAGTCTTGAACAGGCAGCGCACGCCCGGCCCCGTGACCTTCCTACTCTTATCGTCCATACACTCCCACGCCCCGGAATAAAGTTTCGAGGCGTGATTGCATCCCTTAAGCGAGGTGGATGTCTGTCGGAAATGGCTGGTTATGGCTCGTTCAAAATCCCTGAGCGCGCGATCAGACGGTGATTATCCGCTGACGTGCGCTTCACTGCCCTGATGCTCGACTTCCAGCCACCAGGCCTGCCCGCGCTCCGGCTGGTTGAGCATGAACGCCTGCCCCATCGCCGGTGTGGTGATCGACACGTTACGCTCCCATGCCAGCGCCATGATGCGGTCGAAGGGTTCGTGCCATGCATGAAACGCCAGGTCGAACGTGCCGTTATGGATCGGCAGCAGCCAGCGGCCCTTCAAGTCGATGTGCGCCTGCAGGGTTTCTTCCGGTTGCATGTGCACGTGGGGCCAGTCGACGTTGTAGGCACCCGTCTCCATCAGGGTCAGGTCAAACGGGCCGTACTGCTCGCCGATACGCTTGAAGCCCTCGAAATAGCCGGTATCACCGCTGAAGAAAATTCGCCGTGAGCCGTCGATCATCACCCACGAACACCACAGCGTCTGGTTGCCATCGAACAGGCCGCGCCCGGAAAAGTGCTGGGCCGGCGTGGACACAAAACGAATCCCGTCCACTTCAGTGCCCTGCCACCAATCCAGCTGCCGCACCTTGCTGGCATCCACGCCCCACTTGACCAGGGTATCGCCCACACCCAGCGGCGCGAGGAAATAGCGGGTCTTGTCCGCCAGTTGCACCACCGCCTTGTGGTCCAGATGGTCGTAGTGGTTGTGGGAAAGAATCACCGCCTCGATCGGCGGCAGGTCCTCAAGGCTGATCGGCGGCTGATGGAAACGCTTGGGGCCCGCCCAACTGAACGGCGAAGCACGCTCGGCGAACACCGGGTCGGTCAGCCAGAACTTGCCGCGCATTTTCAGCAGCACGGTGGAATGGCCGAGGCGGAAAACGCTATGGTCCGGGGCGGCAAACAGTTGCTCGCGAGTCAGCGGCTGCACCGGGATCTCACCCACCGGGCGCGTGCTGCGGGGCTTCTGGAAGAGCATCTTCCACATGATGCCCAGGGTCTTGCCCAAGCCGCCATGCTGGATGGGCTTCTGATTGGTGAAGTGACCTTGATGCTGTTCGGAAGACTTGGGCGCTGTAGAAGAACTGTCGAGACGGGTTGAGATCGTGGCCATTACCGAGGAACTCCTGCAGACTGCTCTAAAAATTACACTGCACAGTGTAGTTTCTAGATTGCAACAAAACCGGGAGCAAGTAAACTACCGAGTGTAAGTTTCCCTTCAGAGCCGAACTCCCACCATGACTGTACCCCTGCGCCTCACCGACCGTAAACGCGAAGCCATCGTGGCAGCCGCCATTGCCGAGTTTCGTGACAACGGGTTCGAGGTCACCAGCATGGACAAGATTGCGGCCACGGCGGGAGTTTCCAAGCGCACGGTGTACAACCACTTCCCGAGCAAGGAAGAGCTGTTTGCCGAGATCCTGCATCAACTGTGGGCCAGCAGTGTTGCGCAACTGGACGTCAGCTACGCCAGCGACCGCCCGCTGCGGGAGCAACTGCGCGGGTTGCTGCAGGCCAAGATGACGATGATGTCGGACGCCAACTTCCTCGACCTGGCCCGGGTCGCGATTGCCGCCACCATCCACTCGCCGGAACGTGCCCAGGACATGGTCAACCGCCTGAGCAAGCGTGAAGAAGGCTTCACCCAATGGGTGCGCGCCGCCCAGGAAGACGGCCGGCTGAGCTGCACCGACCCATGCTTCGCCGCCCACCAGGTGCAAAGCCTGCTCAAGGCCTTTGCCTTCTGGCCACAGATCACCCTCGGCCAGCCGACCCTGGACGCCGACGCCCAAGCGAACGTCATCGAGTCGGCCATCGACCTGTTCCTCGCAGGCTATGAGGTCGTGCCGCAGCACTGACCTGTTGCAGGAACGACATCCAAGGTCGTTTTTATCTGATTCGCCGCGTGTCCTTTGCAAATGGCCTGGAAGGACACTGATTATTCCCACGCGAATAACTGACAATATTCACACGTATTATCCGACCAGTGGTTTTCCCGATCACGTGTGCCGTCGTACCTGCAAAAAAAGAATCGACCCAGGAATCTATGGAAAACCAACGAGGCAAAGGGCTGTCATTTGCCAGACGTATCTACAGGCCAAGGATCATCGGCCTGGGCATCGGCTGCATCAGCGTCATCGCCGCGCTCTACCCACTGCAAATGCCAGGCTGGGTCTGGGCGTTGCTGCTGTTCAATGGTTTTGGCTGGGCGCACCTGGCCTATCAATTTTCGACCCGCTCCGATTTCCCCTACAAGGCGGAACGGCGAAACCTGCTCTACGACTCGCTGCTCGGCGGGTTCTGGGCGGCGACTACACAGTTCACGCCACTGACGGCCGTGACCATCCTGTCGATGATGACCATGAACAACGTCGCCGCCGGCGGCAAACGCCTGTTCCTCCACGGCATCGTGGCGCAACTGGCAGGTATCGGCGTGTCCTGGCTGCTGTTTGGCATCCACTTCAATCCCGACGTCAGCCTGGTCCAGGTCTACGCCTGCCTGCCGATGCTGACCCTGTATCCCATGGCGCTGGGCATGGTCTGCTACCGCCTGGCGATCAAATTGTCGGAACACAAACGCGCCCTGAGCGCCTTGAGCCGCACCGACAGCCTCACCGGCCTGCTCAACCACGGTTCGTGGAAAGACCTGCTGCACCTGAAGTTTCACAAGTGCCAGCAACAACATGGGAACGCCACCATCGCACTGATCGACATCGACCATTTCAAGCAGATCAACGACAGCTATGGGCACATCATCGGTGACCAGGTTCTGCGCCAACTAAGCCTGGAACTTCGACGCAACCTGCGGGCAAACGACCTGGCCGGGCGATACGGCGGCGACGAGTTCTGTGTGATTCTTCCGGACATGCCCATGGAACAGGCCGCGCAAGTCATGGAACGCATGCGCGAGGTGTTCAGCAATTACCGCAACCCGGAAATCCCCGAGCTGCGGGTCAGCCTGAGCATTGGCCTGGCGTCTTTCCAGAGCACCTTCACCGACGCGGCCATGTGGCTCAACGCAGCGGACCGCGCGCTGTACGCGGCCAAGGACACCGGCCGTAACCGAGTCAATATCAGCGACTACGTGGTCGCCCATTCCGCCTGAATCCCGCCCTCTGCATCTCGTCTGAATTAAACGCGCCCGTCGCCGACCGATAGCATAATGCCGCCATTGGTCGACTGGCATAGAACTTCTTGCCGGCCATACGACTCAGAACTCGCTGTTCCACCCCGCTGCCAGCACAAGGAAGCTGGCAATGAGCACGTTTGCCGTATGGCCAGGCCTTACGGTGGCAGGCGCCCCCATGGATACCCCTGACGCTTGCTTCCCCCGAGCACACGACCATGCTATTCAACGCCCATAAAAAAACCATCAGTACCCTGCAAGCCACCATTGCCCAGCAAGCCAGCCTTCTCGACGCCATCGACCGCTCCATGGCGGTGATTGAATTTGATCTGCAAGGCACGGTCCTGCGGGCCAACGAGAATTTCCTCAAGGCCATGGGCTACACCGCCGACCAAGTTATGGGCCAGTCCCACCGCCTGTTCTGCACCCCGGCCTTTGCCCGCAGCGCCGAGTACGGCCAACTGTGGACGCAATTGCGCAACGGCCAATTCCAGTCCGGGACCTTCGAACGGATGACCAGCGGCGGCCAGCCGATCTGGCTGGAGGCCAGCTACAACCCGGTGCGCGACGAGTCCGGCAGCGTGGTGAAAGTGGTGAAGTACGCCATGGACGTCACCCCGAAAATGCAGGCCGAGAGTGAAGCCAACGCCAAGTTGCAGGCCATCGACCGCGCCATGGCGGTGATCGAGTTCAACCTCGACGGCACCATCATCAGCGCCAACCAGAATTTCCTGCAGCGCATGGGCTACAACCTGGCGCAGGTGCAGGGCAAGCATCACCGCATGTTCTGCACACCGGAGCTGGCCAACAGCAGCGCCTACAGCGATTTCTGGCGACGGCTGAACCAGGGTGAGCTGTTCAACGGCCAATTCGAACGCATCGACAAAAACGGCCAGGTGGTGTGGCTGGAAGCCAACTACAACCCGGTGTACGACGCCAGCGGGCGCCTGTGCAAGGTGGTGAAATACGCCTCCGACGTCACGGCCATGGTGGAGAAACACGCGGCCGACGCACAAAGCGCCACCCAGGCTTATCACATCTCGCTGCAAACCCGGGACATCGCCGAAAAAGGCGCCGAGGTGATCCAGCAGACCGCCACCGGCATGCGTGAGATTGCCGCCAATATCGACGGTTCTTCCGCGCTGATCGCCAAGCTGGGCGAGCGTTCGCAGCAGATCACCGCCATCGTCAACACCATTCGCGGGATTGCCGACCAGACCAACCTGCTGGCATTGAACGCTGCCATCGAAGCCGCACGCGCCGGCGAACAAGGGCGTGGCTTTGCGGTGGTGGCCGATGAAGTGCGGCAATTGGCGGCGCGCACCAGCGGTTCAACGGCCGAGATTTCGTCGATGATCGAGATGATCCAGACCGAAACCCGCCAGGCCATCGACAGCATGGACGGTACCCGCGACCGCGCCGCCCAGGGCGTGGACCTGGCCAACCAGGCCGGCACCGTGATCCTGCAGATTCGCGAAGGCGCCAGCGAGGCGGTGCAGGCTGTGAGTGCGTTTGCCAATGAACGGGGCAACAGGTAAGCGACAGGCTTCTTCATGTGCCAGGCCGAGGGCTCGGTCTATAGTGGTGGCTTGTCTTACGCCACGGATTCGAGCCCGCCATGACCCCGGATAAACCTGAAGCCAACGTTGACCACCTGCGCTTTCATCGTAAACACGCCCATCTCGCGCCGACCTTTGGCAACGACACCTTTGCGTTGAAAGCCGAAGCCTTCGCGCGCTTCTTTGGCACCCCGACGTTCCTAGGGGCGCAAACGGCAATCGTGATTCTGTGGGTCGTGCTCAACATGACCGGCATCACGCACTTTGACGTCTACCCGTTCATCCTCTTGAACCTGGCGTTCAGCCTGCAATCGGCCTATGCCGCGCCGTTGATTTTGCTCGCCCAGACCCGCCAGGCCGCACGGGACAAGGCTCAATCCGACGCCGACGCCCAGCACCGCGAAGCCCTGGCCGTGGCCAACACCGAACGCCAGGCCCAGGCGGCGCAGACCACCAAGCAACTGCTGGAACTGTTGGAGCAGAACACCAAGCTCACCGAGATGACCAAACAACTGACCGAACGCATCGAAGGGCTGACCAGCGAAATGCACGACCAATTCGTGCGCAAGACCTGACCCTCCCACGCATCCCGTGTGGGAGCTGGCTCCCACAGTTATCTCACCGGCAAACGCACATGCTGGCCCAACTGATCAAATAACGTCACCACCGAACGCAAGGCCCGGCAATCGGGGCGCGTCAGCAGCCACAGGGCGGTATCGTGCCCCACCAGCGGCGGGCTCAACGGTTGCAGGTCCGCGCCCAGCAGGTAATCCGGCAACGCGGCCACCCCGAGTCCCGCGCGCACCAGTTCGGTTACCGAAACCATGCTGTTGCAGCGATAGGCCGGCATCACCCCCGGCAAGTGCTGGCGCCGCCAGGTGACGGTGGGGTGATCCGGCAGGAAGTCATCCGGCGCGATCCAGTTCAGGGCCGCCAGTTCCTCCCCCGCATGCTGGCGGGCATAGTCGGCACTGGCGCACACCCGATACGACACCGTGCCCAGGCAACGTCCTACCAGATGCTCGGGCGGTGCCTTGGTCAGGCGCAGGGCAATATCCGCATCGCGGCGGCTGAGGTTGGCGAAGTCATTGGACGTGCTCAGCTCCAGGGTCAACGCCGGGTAGCCCGGCATGAACTGCGCCAGGGCCGACAGCAACAGTGACTGCAATACCGAGTCCGTGCACGTCAGGCGCACCGTACCGCTGATCACTTCACCGCCCTGCTCCACTCCCACACGTGCTGCCTCCAGCGCCTGTTCGGCACGTTCGGCCTGCTCGGCGAGGGTGGTGGCCAAGGTGGTGGGCAGGTAGCCGGCGCGGCTCTTTTCGAACAGCGTCTGGCCCAGTGCCGTCTCCAGCCGCCGCACCGCGCGAAACACCGTAGACACATCCACCCGCAGCAACGCCGCCGCCCGCGCGAGCGTGCCGCCGCGCACCAGGGCGAGGATCAGGGAAAGGTCGGGGTAGTCGATCTGATAGTGCGCCGCTGCATTGAACATGTGTGTTAACGCCAATATTGATTGCGTGAACGCCAATCTATAGTGAGCGCCAGGACTCAACAAGCCACGGATACCCTCGATGAATAAAACCACCCTGCACCTGGCCCTGATCGGCGACTACGATGCACAGGTCACCGCCCACCAGGCCATTCCCCTGGCGTTGCAACAGGCCGGCGCGGCGCTGGGCTTGACGGTGCGGTTCGACTGGCTGGCCACCGACACGATCAAATCCACCGAACAACTGCAGCACTACGACGGCTTCTGGTGCGTCCCCGCCAGCCCCTACCGAGACCTTGACGGCGCGCTGCTGGCCATCCGGTATGCCCGTGAACAAAAGCGCCCGTTCCTCGGCACCTGCGGCGGTTTTCAACACGCGGTGCTGGAATATGCCCGCAACGTGCTGGGCTGGGCCGACGCCGAGCATGGCGAACTGGCCCCCGACTCGCCGCGTGCAGTGCTGACACCGTTGACCTGCGCGCTGGTGGAAGCGACCGACACCATTCGCTTGATGGCCTTTACCCGCATCGCCGAGGCCTACGCCACCCTCGATATCCATGAAGGCTACCGTTGCCGCTATGGCATCAATCCAGACTTCGAAAGCGCATTGCTGGAAGCCGACCTGATTGCCAGCGGCCATGACTCGGCGGGCGACCTGCGGGCGGTGGAGTTGCTGGGCCATCCGTTTTTTGTCGCCACCCTGTTCCAGCCGGAACGTGCGGCGCTTAAAGGCGTCACCCCGCCGCTGGCCATTGCGCTGCTGAAGGCCTGCGCATGATCGCCAAGACACCCAAACCGCCGTACTACGCCGTGGTGTTCAGTTCATTGCGCACTGAAGGTGACAACGGTTACGGACAAGCCGCCGACCGCATGCTGGAACTGGCCCGGCAACAACCCGGTTTTCTCGGCGTGGAATCGGCGCGCGGGGACGACGGGCTGGGCATCACGGTGTCCTACTGGAGCAGCGAAGCCGCGATCCTGGCGTGGAAGCAGCACGCCGAACACACTGAGGTGCGCGAACAGGGCCGCGCCACCTGGTACTCGGCGTGCCATACGCGGGTGTGCAAGGTGGAGCGGTCTTACGCGTTCGAGCGCTGAAACATCAGCCCGTGTAAAACACTTAATGTGGACAAGGGAGGCTCTGTGGTGAGGGCGCTTGCTGTAGTGAGGGAGCTTGCTGTGGCGAGGGAGCTTGCTCCCGCTGGGCTGCGAAGCGGCCCCAAGATTTTTGGGAGCGCTTCGCACTGGAGCGCC